>CAZQTE010000557.1:0-3491 GCA_964595615.1 uncultured Saprospiraceae bacterium | reverse complement strand
CTTTTGAAACTTCGATTTTAAAATTGCCCACAAATTAATCTTATAAAAATCTCCTCCTCTTTGATAGCTCTCTTAATCTATCAAAATACATAAACTAAGAGAGCTATTAATTACGACATAACTTACAGCAAGAGAATTGTCGGATTTCCTAAATATAAATCTATCTTTTAATCAATACTTTTTGAGCAGATTGACCTTCTACTTTAATAAAATAAATTCCTTCTGACAGATTTCTGGTTTCAAAAACACAAGAGTTTGATAGCCACTTTCTTTTGATGACTTCGCCTCTCATGCTTAACAATAGCACAGACTTTTCAGTAAAGTCATCTTCAATAGATACGTAAATCTGGTCTTGAGCAGGATTTGGATACACACTTAAGTCTTTAATATTTTCAAAGGTAAAAACAATGGTTTTTGAGTAAGAAAATGTACCGTCAAAGTTGGTTTGACGCAAACGGTAGTAATTCTCACCAAGCAAAGGATTCTCATCTGTAAATTCATAATATGATGTTTCTGATTGAGTACCTGCACCTTCAATTGTTGCAATTTTTGCAAAATGTACACCGTCATTTGAACGTTCTAATGTAAAGTAGTCATTATCAATTTCTTGGACAGTTATCCAATTTAATTCAATTGTCTCCTTCTCCATTTTACCTGAAAATTCACTCAATTCAACGGGTAAAACTGCAGAGACACCTGGTATACCTGCTCCCAATCCTGAATTATTGGCAGATATTGAACCTTCAATAGTGACTCTACTTGTATTGTATTGTCCGAGGATAGCTGTTGATACTCCTACCTCATAATCGCTGAAATTATTTTGATTGACAACACTGATGCGATTATCTTTTACCGAGACCAATTCTAAATCATTCCGAGAGTTTCCTGTTGCTATCTCCCATGATTGAACATCATTATTGTTATAGTATAATTTGACATCCAATACTGCGTTTGCATCTGGATTAGTATTTTCAGTTTCCAAGAAAAATGTTTGTGACATCAATGCATTTTCACTATTAGCATTCCAAAATAAAGAAGTATTTTGCCCCGCAGATGCACGGGTACGGTCAGTTTCAACAGTAGTACAGGCATAATCGAAATTAGAATTATTCGTTACCGACATCATAATTTTTCCTGTAGCTTGGTCATAAAAATATACAGTTGACATCGGGGATAATTCCTGCTGGTCAGGATTTGCAGTATTCACCTGGTCGTTTACATCTACAGGTGCAAAAGTAGAGGCAGTCACAACAACATTATCAATATTGAAAGGCGGATTTAGTTCTGCTAATGCATCATTAACCCACAAAAATGCTAATTTAAGTTCTTGACATCCTGCGGCATCTACTGGTAGTTGTACTGTTGCTTGTGTTGGCGTTAATTGGTCGCTATAAGATGAAACAAGTGTGCGGTAACTTGCCCCATTATCAATGGAATACAATAAAGAGCCGAAATCAAATCCAGTTTCTCCAAAGCACTGATAATCAAAAGTTAATTGAAGATTTTTCGCATTGCTTGCATCAATACTTGGAGACTCTAATCGACAAGTACCAGCAGTTATTCCGTCGTATTTATAGAGGTCAGCTACGGTAGTTTGAGCAACATACGCGCTTTGTGCAATGCCACCTACTGGGTCGCCAGCTCTCCAGTCAATCGAAGCTCCTGGAGATGTCGTTGTTGTCCAATTAGTCAATCCTTGAGCAAATGTTTCATTAAAGATAGTAACACCTGTTTGTAGCCCTGCTTCTAAAGGTAGTTTATCATCGTCAGAGATAGTTAGCGTATGTGTTTGATTAAAGGATGCTGCACTACTGCCGCCTCCGTTTACATTATCAATTGTCAAAATGATATTTTCATTGTCTTCTATTGTAGCATCTTCACTGATTTCAATAGTTATTGTCTGATTAGTATTGCTGCCAGCAGGGAAAGTAACCGTATTGCTACTCAATGAGAAATCAACACCACTGCCTGTCGCACTTCCACTTACACTCAAGGAAACTACAGCATCTGAAGAGGGGGCTGCTCCTATTGTTAAATCAATATTAACAATAGAGGAATTACAACTTGAACCTTCTAAAATAGATGACTCCGTAATAGCGAAACTAACACGGGGCGCAGGAGCTAAAAGTCCTTGCGATGTAGGCAACTCCATACGTCTTGGAGAATTTGTCATAACTGCAATTATTCGCGCCTTTTGGTCTAAAGTGAAAATATTCATACAATCATCAGACGAATAGTCCATGTAGTTTGCGGTCATATCATTTGTTGCAGGTACTTCACAGCTTGATTGTTCTGAGCCGTCACAACTGTAATTTGCTTTTTCTGAGTTAGGAGTATCTGTACAAAAATCATCTTCATTACAGCTACACATCGGAGGAGCAGTGCCAAGATTACAGCCTAATCCATCTCCCCAAATATGACGTAATCCTACCCAGTGTCCAACTTCGTGAGTTGCTGTTCTACCCAAATCATAAGGAGCGTCTAATAAAAAACTACCATCATCTGCATCGCTGGTACCGAATGAATTATACCTCATAACTACACCGTCTGTATCGGGATTTTCACTATCTGGTCCTCCTGGCATACCAGCCAAACCGCTACCTCCAGGGAATTGAGCATAGCCAAGTAGATTGTCGTCAGGTGCAGCAAATTTTAAGGTCCACATGTTCAAAAACATAGTAGGATCCCAAATTGTAGCGGGCTTAATTACATTTTCTAAATCGTCACGTGTTGCACCGTCTTGATTAATATTTCTACGATTAATTCCATTGGTCTCATTTCCATTTTCATCGCTGAGGGCAAGTACAAACTCAATTTCGGTATCTGCTCCAACTGGATCATTATTAAATCCGCGCGTACCTGTTGCCTTACGAAAGTCATCATTCAATACTTGAATTTGAGATAAAACTTGGGCATCTGTAATATTAGGTGCTGTTCCAATGGGTTCTCCATTGTGTAAGATGTGAACAACTACAGGAATTTGTAAAATAGTATTAACGCTTTTAGAAGGATTTTCTTCCATTTTTGCTCTAATCTTTACAATTTGAGGAGCTAACCATTCTTCAAAAGTTGAGATGTCGGGAATTCCAGGGTTATTCATTTTTCTGACAGCGTCCACTTCTACTGAAGAACAACGTGCGACTCCATGCGGACCGATAGCTGAGCTTGGAGAGTCATAGGTATAAGAATTTTGAGAAAAAGCAAAATTGCTTAGAGTAATAAAAAGAACACAAGAAATGAATTGTAAAAATTTTTGAATTTTCATAATGTTAATGCTTTTGCAAAACTGTTATTTGAATTATAAGCTTAACAGTTTCTGATTATCTGTTCGTTTGATGATTCAAATATCTTGCAATTATGAAAGAAAAAGGGGGACAACTGATATTGACGAAAACATGAGGAAAAAAGTATTACGAACAAAGGTAGCCCCTCCAGCTTTCGCCAAAGGAGCTAAATACACCATAGTTTTACTAATTCAGTCTGATAAAATT
>CAZQTE010000556.1:0-3498 GCA_964595615.1 uncultured Saprospiraceae bacterium | reverse complement strand
GAACGAAAATGAGGAAAAAAATCGCTCTAGACTTTGAATCCATTTTGTCATTTAGGAACGTGACAAAAATAGATTTACATTCTTGAGAAAGGTTTTCTCATAAAAAAGTAAAAATGCCCCACATTTCAACGAAATGTGGGGCATTTTAGTAATATGATTTAAGTAGTTCGTCAAGTTAATAGTGTCGAATACGAGTGAGAGTATTTGTTCTCAATTTTGGCTTTAAAGTCTCATAAGTGTTGATATTTTTAGGGTTTTAAAATGAAAATGGGGACAAAAAATCCGCTCCAGATTCTGAATCTATTTTTCGGAATTCCTAACTCGCTTCTTCTCTAAAAATCAATAAAGGAATATCCGTATGAAAGACCATTTCCTTAGTGAAAGAAGTATGGAAAAGACGTTCCCATAACTTACGATGTGGTAAATACATGGCTAACAGATTTACATTTTTCTCCGCAATAAAAGCATCAATTCCTTCCTCAATAGAACGGTCATGAATAACTGTGAAATCAGTAAAACGACGGGTTTCATAGACATCAATTTCTGCATTTTGCTCTATTTGTTCTTCATTTTTCTCCGCGTGTACGACGTGAATCTCTGCACCCAATTTCTCCGCAAAATTATGTAAAGAAAGGATAGCTTCACGGTCACGTAGATAGTCAGTTGCAAATGCTAAGGACTTTAAGGGTTCATATTTCGAGCCCTCAGGCACAGCCAATACGGCACAAGGCGCTTTCAATGTAACATCAGTCGTAGTCGTTCCAACAAAGCGATCCAATGCGCCGTGTTCCCCTTTTGTACCCATAATAATTAGGTCGATATTATGGTCTTTAGCATAATCAGCTATTTCATCTGCTACAAAAATACCATAAATAGGCGTTTGTTTTATCTCCACTTCACCAGCGTATGCAATCATCATTTCTGACATTTTCTTTTTAGACTCTTGTCTGTACTGCCGATTAGAGTCTTGTAAAAGATTTGCTGGCGGTAAATCTGGAACAGCAGCCATAGGAATACGATAAACATTGACAAGTTCAATTTTTGCATCCAATTGTTCTGCTAATTTCACGGCATAATTAAATGCATTGATAGAAGCACCTGAAAAATCAGTGGGAAACAGAATGTTTTTGAAAGACATAATATGTGATTTTTGTAGAGAATGATAATTTTTCCTGCCACTCGATTTTGTGAATAAAGCTTTGGTCTTATCGTTATTCATGTAGTCATTTGGTAAAGCGATGTTCTCAAAATGCTGCACCGCTAAAACGAAAAGGAAAGGGAGAAGTTCAGTCTTATTTTGCAGTTGAGAAACTGAACAAAACATAGTCTAAAACTTTAAAACGAAATATTATCTAAGTAACGACAAAGGTAGTGGGTGAAATCGGTGGATACTCACATGTTGACTCAAAGTCACCTTGTGAGTAAAAGCAATGCATCAGTCGTTTTCACCTACTACCACGACGAAATAATAAGTCAGTCAGGTTGGTCCCGATGCCAATCCGAAGCAATCGGGAAGGAAAATTTGACCTGTCCAAATAACGGACTTATTAAACCACTTTTACTAACCACACTTACTATAAAAATGACTATTGAAATTCTCATTGTATTTGTTATCATCGGAGTAGTCATTCTTCTTTTTATTACAGAATGGCTATCTATGGATGTCATTGCCTTTGGTACTATGGTGACTTTACTTTTGACAGGAGTCATCACGCCGCAGCAGGGGGTTATGGGGTTTAGTAATCAGGCGACGATAACTATTTTGTCATTAATGTTGATTGGCGTGGGCTTAGAACAAAGTGGAGCTATCAATCAAATGGGGCTACGGCTACGGGGGATGTTACAAAAAGGACAAACCACCACCACTTTTTTTCTAATGATTATCGCGGCTTTTATCTCTGCTTTTATAAGTAGTACGGCGGTAGTGATTGTTTTTTTACGGATATTGGTTGACCAAGCTAAAAATATGCAATTTAGTCTGTCCAAAATATTGATGCCGCTATCTTTTGCCGCTATTTTGGGTGGTTCTTGTAGTCTAATGGGGACTTCAACCAATCTTTTGGTGAATGGTATCGCAAAAGATTTGGGAGTAGAAACTTTTGGATTATTTGAATTTTCACATATTGGTTTTGTTATCTTTTTGCTTGCATTACTGTATATGATTTTTATTGGTTCTAGGCTTTTGCCGTCGCGTAAAGATGCCAATGAGGAATTGACCAATGCTTATAAAATCAAAGAATATATTGCTGCTGTCAAAATTTTGCCCGACTCACCTCTCATCGGTAAAACCGTTGATGGCAGTTTTTTTAATGAAAAGGAGGACATTGATTTAGTATCTATCAAACACGCGCAAGGACAGCAGCGTTTTGGGGCGCAATCAGAGGTATTTGCCGAAGGGGATAAACTTGTGGTCAAGGGAAGTCTGGATGAAATAAAGAGGATTTATTTGTTAGAAGGCATAGAATTTAGAGACCAACAAAATGTAGAAGATGAAGACTTAAACACGAACGATTATTTGCTATGTGAGGCAATGATACGTCCCAACTCGCGCTTAATTGGGCGTGAATTAAGTAAATTAGAATTGAGGCAGAATTACGGTGCATTGGTTTTGGCCATACAGCAGAGTAACAAGACCAGCCGCATTAATATAAACCGCCAAAAACCAGAAGCAGGTGACGTGCTACTTTTGCAGGTGAAAAAAGCGAATTTTCCTAGATTATATACTTCTTCTGATTTCATTGTCTTATCGCAGCACACGAAACTTAATCGTAAAACTGACCGTCGTTATTTGGCAATGGCAATTTTAGTAGGAGTTATTTTACTCGCTTCATTTAGTATTTTACCGATAATGATTAGTGCTTTGACTGGAGCATTTGCAATGGCCTTGACGGGATGTTTTAATTTTCAAGAAGCCTATCGGAAGGTAGATTGGAGTATTATTTTTCTATTAGCTGGGATGATTCCATTGGGTTCGGCGATGAGTAATACGGGGGCAGATATCTATCTAGCGAGTACTTTTGCGCAGCTTTTGGGTGAGAGTTCTACGACCGTCTATTTAGCGGGTTTCTTTGGGTTTACTTGTTTGATGTCGGGTTTTATTTCTAATAATGCAACGGCGATTTTGATTGCGCCGATTGCTATTTCAGTTGCCACGGGTTTAAATCTTGACCCCAAACCCTTTCTCCTCATCGTTATGTTTGCTGCTAATATGAGTTTTTTTACACCGATTGGTTATCAGACAAATGTTTTAATTTTTGGACCGGGTAATTACAAGTTTCGTGATTTTATCATCACAGGCGGTATTTTGACGATTTTGGTTTGGATAGTGTCTGTATTGATGATTGATTGGTGGTATTTTTAAGGACATGTAGTCTGCATCACAGCCTGCCCCGCATTTCTATCGGGCAAACTATTTTTAAGAGGAAAATAACGGAAAACATCCTCTTAGTAAAAGTGATTTAATAAGTTGAGCCATAATGCGTAGTAATTTTTTCTTCT
>CAZQTE010000555.1:1323-3499 GCA_964595615.1 uncultured Saprospiraceae bacterium | reverse complement strand
GTCGCGTGATTGCCAGTGGGACTGGTATAAGTTTTCGAGGAAGGAACTATTCATTACTAACTATAAACGATTTAACGATGAACGCCGCTCTTGAAAACGCATTCTGTACTTTTATTATATGAATACAGAAAAATGGGTGTGAAGGTTTCTTTTCTCCTCAAAAAACCTTCATATCAAGACATAAAAAAATCACGATAGCCTAAAAAGCCACCGTGATTTTTCTCTTATCTCTCAGCTAAAAACCTAACTCTTATCCGCTAACATTTTAATTTTAATTCTTAGTGCTGCAAAAAGTAAAGTAGTAAATGGACTCAACCAATTAAAGATAGCATAGAGTGCATAATCAAAAACAGAGACACCAAGCACGCCAGATTGGTAAGCTCCACAAGTATTCCAAGGGACAAGAACAGATGTTACTGTACCTGAATCTTCTAAAGTACGGCTTAGATTTTCAGGTGCTAGTCCACGTTCTTCATAGGCTTTTGAAAACATTTTACCTGGTACTACAATCGCTAAATATTGGTCAGAAGCCGTTAAATTTAATGCTAAACAACTTGCTACAGTGCTCGCAAACAAACCAAAAATAGACTCGGTCATATTCAATAATGCCTGACTAATTCGCGCCAATGCACCAATTCCATCCATAATACCACCAAATACCATAGCACACATAATCAACCAAATTGTCCCTAACATTCCACTCATTCCTCCCGCAGAGAAAAGGTCGTTTAATTCTGCATTACTTGTCTCTACTGCCGTATCCACAGTCATTGCTGTCATCACGCCCTTATAAGCTGACTCAAAACTTAAAGTTTCTGCACCTGCAATTTTGGCAACGATGTCTGGCTGAAAGATAATAGCAAACAAACCACCTAATAAAGTTCCAACCATTAAGGCAACCAAAGGACGTGTTTTTCTAACAATCAATGCTATCACTACCGCTGGTACGATAAAAATTAATGGCGTGATATTAAAAGACTCTTTAATAGAACTCAACATAGCTGCGGTGTCAGCATCTCCTGTTGTTTCTTGCGTAAGCCCTATTATCGTAAAAATAATAATTGTCACAATAATTGTCGGCACGGTAGTATAAGCCATATAACGAATATGCGTAAACAAATCCGAACCTGCCATTGCTGGAGCAAGATTAGTTGTATCAGATAATGGCGACATTTTATCTCCAAAATAAGCCCCAGAAAGTACTGCCCCTGCGACCATGCCAAGGTCAAAACCAATCGCCTTTCCAATGCCAATCAAAGCAATACCAACCGTCGCCGAAGTCGTCCAAGAACTACCTGTCGCAATTGAAATCACTGCACAAATAATCACTGTAGCTGGCAAAAATATCGCAGGACTCAAAATTTGTAAACCATAATAAATCATGGAAGGAATAATCCCTGAAATCAACCAAGTTCCTGCTAATGCCCCCACAAAAAGTAATATCAAAATCGCGCCAGCTGTCGAACGAAAGTTATTTCCAACTTCATCTAACATTGTTTTGTACTCCACATCATTGAAATATCCAACGATTGCTGCAACTGCGCCACCAATTAATAAGATAAATTGATTTGAACCACTCAATGCATCGTCTCCAAAGACATAAACATTATAAGCCAATAAAGCAATCAAAACAACAACAGGAATAAGTGCTTCCCAAATATTAAGTTCTTTATTCTTGATGATAGTTTCTTTGTTCTCTTCCATTTTGTTTTTCGTTTTCCGTAACTCAGCCCAAACGGGTAAACTTTTCCAAGCTGAGAAGATAGATTATTAATCGAATCACGACAAAGTTAGTAAAATACAGCAGAGTGAGAAATTATTGCGCAGCTTTGGTAAGCTACAGAATATTTAGTTTTCTCATTTTTTCCTTAACAGAATCCTAAAGTTTCCCACATATTGAACTAGTTCTGACGATTTTTCCTTTTAGTTCGTCCTATTAATAGGGAAAATTACACAGAATACGGTATTATTTGAATCACTCGAAATTGGATGTTATCAACATCTTTTTGTGGGAAACTTTCAAAAAAGGTTTACATAACCAATTGAAATTCATATATTTGTATAAATCTTTCCCTCAGTAGATACATGAGAAAGTCCAAAACTTTCGTTTTAACTAACATACATACTTTGAAACACCAAACGAATTTTATCGTTTCATCGTGAGAGTCAAATATTT
>CAZQTE010000555.1:0-1223 GCA_964595615.1 uncultured Saprospiraceae bacterium | reverse complement strand
TCAGCAGTAAGTAATGAAGACATGGGAAACAAAAAAAGCAGTAAAGATTTTTTAGGTAAAAAAATGCTATCTGGGAACCCGGCAGTCGCGCCGCGTGTTCAGGAGATGTATGATTATTACGCAAAAGTGAAGGACATTGTGGAGCGCACGAATACTGCTCTCGGCAAACGTCAATCCGTAAAACGAACTTATAGTGTCACGACAGAAGGAAGCATCACAGTCGGGAACATCTCGACCACTGCACAGATTTTCAACTACACAAGATTGGAATAACTATATGACCCAAGTCGGTCATGTAAAGGGTACTCAATTGCGCGATATGCGCTTTAATGTGTATCAAGAAATTGAAAAACTACGTGGTCGCCCTCTCCTTGTTTATGCTTCAGATTTTCTCGGTCAAGACGATACGAGCACTCCCAACGCAATAGATTTATCAGACGTAGATGGTTTCACCGATTTAGCGGGTAGCGTGGACGGCAACGAAGTTGACGTTCTTTTACATAGCCCAGGCGGTCGCCCTGATGCTACGGAGCGTATTGTTTATATCTTGCGTAATCATTTCGAACACGTTCACTTTATCATTCCACATTCTGCCTATTCGGCTGCTACGATGTTGGCGCTCTCGGGCGATACCATCACGATACATCCGAGTGCGACTTTAGGACCAATTGACCCGCAGATTGGCGGTATTCCTGCGCGTTCGATTAAGCGTGGCTTTGAAAAGGTACGTGATTTATTGAAAGAGGAAGGTCCAGAGGCTTTGCCAGCTTATATTCCATTGATTGAAAAATATTCTTTGGACTTGTTAGAGCTTTGTGATGATTCGGAGAAACTTTCAAAGGAATTAGTGACAGATTGGTTGACAGAATACATGTATTCTGGAGAGAAGAAAAAGAAGCAAATCGAGGACATCGTTGATTATTTTAGTAGTTACGATAAGCACTTGATGCATTCTCGTCCACTCCTTTTCAAAAAACTAAAAGCACTCAATATCAAAATAGAAATCGCAGATAAACCACTGCGAAAGTTGATTTGGGAGGCTTATATTATGTTGAATGGTTTCTTTTCTATGACGGATTTTGTGAAGTTGTATGAAAATGCTCCTGAACTTTCTTATGGTAAGCAGGTGCAGATAGACACGCAGATGCGTCAGACGAATAAGGCTACTGGAGGACGGAAGAATTTCCGCTTGTAAGTAAAAGTAATTCAATAACTTGAGCCAT
>CAZQTE010000554.1:487-3500 GCA_964595615.1 uncultured Saprospiraceae bacterium | reverse complement strand
GAAGAAGGAAAAGTCATCTCTGTTCGACCTCCCGAAATTGAAAATTACGCTAACATTGATGTTTTAAAGGAGTTCATGTATCCGGACTCTACAGATGGTTCTATAGTTTTTTACGCATATCCTGCACAGACTACAGGTAATACTAAGTATTCACGTACAGAGTTGAGAGAACAAATGGAGCCTGGGAGTGATAAAGTAAATTGGACTTTTAAACAAGGCGGTTACATGAAGGTAACTTTATCTGTTCCAGAAGTTTCAAAAGATGAAAAAGGGAAATACCATAAAATCATCATTGCGCAAATTCATGGGCGACTGACGAATGAGCAAAAAGAATTAATTGGGCAAAAAGATAATAATGCACCTCCAATTTTAAAAGTCTACTGGCAGGATGGAAAAATCAGAGTAAAAACAAAAATTTTGGCAGATAAAAAAGTTAATGATATTGATATTTTGAAAAAAGAAGCATGGGTAGATGATGAAGGTTATTATTTTCAAAGAACAGTTAATAATCAAAAAGTAACCATTGAAGTGATTGTTACGGATGGTCGAATGGAAGTGATTTTAGATGGTCGAGAAAAGGCAATCTATAACGACAAAAGCATTAAGCGTTGGGGAATTTTTGAGAATTACTTTAAGACTGGAAACTATTTTAACAGTAGAGATGAAGGTTCTTTTGGAAAAGTAAAAATTTATGAACTTGAAGTCAGTCATTAAAATATAACGAAGTAGTTGATTGAATAGTTAAATTCCTTTTTTAACTATTCAATAACCCTTTGAAAAAATTTAAAGAAACTTTTGTTACACTGTATTAAGTGCCTACGGTATGCACACAAATTACCTTGATTAAAAATCAGATAGCATTTTATACATTTTCTATCTTTTGTCCGTCCGCACCACCTGATTATTTTTATAGACGGAGCAAAAGCTGGATTTTTATGAAAAATCCAGCTTTTGCTCCGTCTGAAAAAAGAAATTCGTGGTGCGGGCGGATAGAAAAAGGTTAAAGAACTGAATTATATTTGAAAATTAATGACCAAGTCGAGATGTGTGCATACCGTAGGTATTAAGTGCTTCGTAGTAATTAATTCACCGTGTCCAATAATAAAAACAAATCAGTCATTATCAGAATTAGAGTGAAGTAATTTTTTTTTAAAGATGTAAGTAGTAATAGCCGATTTACTAATTTTTCCACAAAATTAGTAAGCCTCTCTTGAAAGTCCTTCACCTTCTAATTTAATAATGAGCAAAATAAATTCTTTTTTCATGAAAAAAATTGCTCTAACCCTCCTGCTTCTACCTTTTATTGTTCAAAGTGGTATCAGTCAACTTTGGATAGAAGATTTTGATGGAAGTAATCTGACGAATCCAGTTTCACTAAGTTTACAATGCAACGATCTTGGTGATTCCTACTACGGAATCATGTGCGATGCTGGGTTCGGCTGTGGAAATGAGATTGACCCAATATATTCACCTGCTTATAGTGGACTTATGGGACAGTTTCTAGGCGGACGAAATACGGACAATAATGGTACATGTGGTCCGTCAGATAATGAATTTGCTGAATGGAATGGCATTAATATTTCTAGTTGTTTGCCCTCCGATAAGTTGTACCTGTGTTTTGATGTAGCCGAAGCTGACGAAACTCCAGGAATGGGATATTGGGACAATCCTTCGCTGGTACAATTTTCTGTAGAAATTGACAATGGTGGATTAATACCTTTGGGAAGTATTCAAGAGAATGGCTCGCAGGATACGTATGCTTCTTTCGATTTGGATTGCGATAATAGTTTTAATGGAGATAATATTCATAATGTTACAGGAACGATGACAACTTTCTGTTTTCAAATTCCAGGCTCTGGTAATAGTTTGAATATTAGAATTGATATTGATGGATTGAATGAATTTGGGGAGGATATTGCCATTGATAATGTTGCCGTTTATTGTGAGTCAAATCCAGGTAACTTGCAAGGGCCTGTTTTGATTGCTTGCGGAAATTGTGGGGCAGATTTTGACTGCGATGGAGTGATTTTTTCTGAAGAATGTGATGATATGGATGCCTCTAATACGAGCAGTAGCATAAATGATGCAGATTGTGATGGCGTTTTAACAAGTATAGATTGCGACGATACTGACCCTACTAATATTAATAGTAGTGTCAACGACGCGGATTGTGACGGCGTTCCTACAAGCATAGATTGTGATGATAGTGATCCAACGAATACGAATAGTAGTGCCAATGATAATGATTGTGATGGTGTCCCAACGAATATAGACTGTGACGATAATGATCCAACGAATACAAATAATAATTTAAATGATGCCGACTGCGATGGTGTGCCTACCGGTGACGATTGCGACGACAATAATCCTTTAGTTACAAATACAAATGTGAACGATGGAGATTGTGATGGTGTGCCAACAAACGAGGACTGTGACGACAGTGACCCAACGAATACAAATAGTAGTCTCAATGATGGTGACTGTGACGGTGTGCCTACGAGTGAAGACTGTGATGATAGTGACCCGTTCAATACCAATAGTAATGTAAATGATGCGGATTGTGATGGTGTGCCTACAAGCGACGATTGCGATGACAATAATCCATTAAATACCTTTGGAAATGATTGTTCAATTGGACCAACTACCTCCTTCCCGTGTGATGATGGTGATATCTGTACCATTAATGATGTCGTAGTTGTATTAGATTGTGATGGGTCAACATGTGTGCCTTGTATGGGTACGCCTGCCCCTTGTGGTACTGATGCTTCTTGTGAAGTTGTACAAACTTGTAACGATGGTGACGACTGTACCACTGGTGATGTAATTATAGTTTTATTATCGGATGGTTCCGTTTGTCAGCCCTGTGCTGGTACGCCTATTGATTGTACGACCGGACCAACTTCCGTTATTCAATGTGATGATGGTAACCTTTGTACGACTGGTGACGTAATGACTATTTTAGATTGTGATGGGTCAACATGTGTGCCTTGTATGGGTACGCCTGCCCCTTGTG
>CAZQTE010000554.1:0-387 GCA_964595615.1 uncultured Saprospiraceae bacterium | reverse complement strand
GTACCGATGCTTCTTGTGAAATTACTCAAATTTGTGATGATGGAGACGATTGTACAGAAAACGATATGGTTGTAGTTTTGCTATCGGATGGTTCCATTTGTCAGCCCTGTGCTGGTACGCCTATTGATTGTACGACTGGTCCAACTACTGTGATTAATTGTAATGATGGTGACCCAAATACTACAGATGATGTACAAACAATTTTAGTTTGTGACAACTCGATTTGTGTGCCCTGCGCCGGAACGCCTGTTGATTGTAGTAACGGAACAACCTCTGTAGTCACTTGCGATGATGGAGATGATTGTACAGAAAACGATGTGCAAACAATTTTAGATAGCGACAATACAATCTGTGTGCCTTGTGCAGGTACGCCAATTGACTGTATGA
>CAZQTE010000553.1:0-3540 GCA_964595615.1 uncultured Saprospiraceae bacterium | reverse complement strand
ATTGAAAAAGAATGTATTTACATATTAGGAAAACGACTTTTCGTTCGCCCTATTTACTAAGTATAATCTATGTCTTGCATTAGTTGAGTTTGCATTCTACCTTTTGTTATTTTTTTTGTAATAAAAGGTCATTTTCCTCCATTTCCCAAGCTTTCTCTTATTTTTGTCCCTTCCAAAAAACAGAACGTCCAAAAATGCGTTCTCTATCGAACCTAAGACCGTTTTTCCACGTAAATAAAAGGCTTAGGAAGAAAAGAATATCGCGTAAAAAGAAGTTGACAGTTAAAATAGTCCAAGTCATATCAGACCACCAACTACCAACTAACAACTACCAACTAAAAAAATGGATAACATCACGTTTCAATACCCAAGCTGGTACTTTATTTTTTGTGTTTTAGCAGGATTGGTCTATGCCCTTACCCTCTACTTTCGCGACCGTACTTTTAAGGAAAATGCGAATTGGTTGAACTGGCTTTTGGGCGCAGCGCGTTTTTTAGCCGTGACGAGTATAGCTACGCTTTTATTATCTCCTCTACTCAAGTCTGTGATTTCGGAAACGAAAAAGCCTGTTGTGATTTTGGCGCAAGATGTGTCGGAATCAGTTGGGGTGACTATGGATTCTGTGCAACGTCAGGCTTACAGCACCGAGTTTAATAAAATGCGAGATGAATTATCACAGAAGTATGAGGTAAAAAGTTATTCTTTCGGTAGTGATGTGCGCGAAGGATTAGATTTTAAGTTTAGCGATAAGGTGAGTAATGTGTCGGAAATGCTGGGTTCTTTGTATGATTTGTATAGCAATCAGAATTTAGGTGCAGTAGTTTTAGCGACAGACGGTATTTATAATGAAGGTAGTAATCCTATTTATGCTTCAACTAAGTTAACAACGCCAATTTACACGGTTGCATTAGGTGATACAACCGCACAAAAAGACATTGTTCTCAAACGTGTTTTTCACAACAAAATCGCTTATCTCGGCGATAAATTCAGTATTCAAACAGATATATCAGCAATTAATTGCACGGCACAGGCTACGAATTTAACGGTCTCAAAAATAGTAGGTGGTAAATCTCAGCGTATCCAGCAAATTCCAATTACTATCAATAAAAATGACTTTTTCACTACAAAAGAGATTGTCATTGACGCGGATAATGCAGGTGTGCAACGCTATCGTATTTCTGTTAACTCAGTACAAGGAGAAGTGACGACCGAGAATAATTCTAAAGATATATTCGTGGATGTTTTAGATGCGAGACAGAAGATTTTGCTTTTGGCAAATTCTCCGCATCCAGATGTTTCGGCGATTAAACAGAGTATTCAATCGAATAAAAACTATCAAGTTACAACGAGTTATGTCACTGGTTTTAAAGGGAATTTGGCGACTTATGACTTTGTGATTTTGCATCAATTGCCTTCGGCGAAATACGATATTTCGAGCATCATGAATCAACTAAATGAGCGCAAGACACCGCGCTTGTTTATCGTTGGTACACAAACTGCTTTGCCTGCTCTTAATAAATATCAGAACCTACTGAGTATCAGCGGAAATAATAGCCAGAGTAACGAGGTGCAAGCGACGATTGACCCAGCGTTTAGTCTCTTTACTTTAGACGAGAATGTACGTAATAACCTCCGTAATTTTGCGCCATTAACTGCGCCATTTGGTGAGTTTAAAATGGGCGGAGAAGGTTCTGTTTTGTTGAAACAACGCATTGGTAAAGTGGATACAGAATACCCACTTTTAATCATCGGTGATGACCGTGGGACAAAGACAGGTGTTTTATCAGCAGAAGGTCTTTGGAAGTGGCGCTTGTTCGATTATTTGCAATATCAAAATCATGATATCACGGAGGAAGTTATTGCTAAGACAGTGCAATATTTGACTTTAAAAGAAGACAAAAGAAAGTTTAGGGTGAATGTCGCTAAGAATATCTTCAATGAAAATGAAGCGATTTATTTTGATGCTGAATTATACAATAATAATTACGAACTTATCAATGAACCAGATGCCAGTCTAACGATTAAAGACGGCGAAGGTCGTGATTACAACTTCACTTTCAATAAGTCTGGCAATGCTTACAAGTTAAACTCAGGTATTCTCCCTGTCGGCAATTATAATTTCACTGGAAAGGTATTTAGCAATGGCGAAAACTTGACTTACAATGGTCAATTTAGCGTGCAACCTGTACAGTTAGAGGCTTTTCAAACGACTGCTGACCATGGTACTTTGCGAATGTTGAGTGAGGAGTATGGCGGCGCGATGTATTACCCAAATCAATTAGCAGACTTGGGTGCTGCTTTGACAGCTAAGGACATTAAACCTATTTTGTATCAAACGAATAAAACGCGCTCGGTGATTAATTTGAAGTGGATTTTCTTTGCTTTGCTGGCGCTTTTGACTTTTGAGTGGTTTATGCGGAGGTATCATGGGGGGTATTAATGCTTGTATGATTTGGCGGGAACGCGGATGAACACGGAAAACACGGATTAGGACGGATTTTTTCTCTCGTCTCTTCAGTTGTTAATTTTATATGCGAAAATCAAAAATGCCGAGTTATGTTATTTCTAACTCGGCATTGTTGATAGCAGACTTTATTTAAATTCATTTTCGAAGACACGTCTTTTGAATTTTGCTTCTTTGCCAAATGAGAAAAGATAGCCTACTTCTACATCTGTAGCTTTAAGATAGTTTAGGAGTTGATATTCATGCTCTACTTTCAGCGGAGTTGCTTTTAACTCCAAGAGAATCTTGTCCTCTACTAAAATATCGCAGAGGTAATCCCCGACTTTTTGCTCTTTATAAAATACGTCAACCCTACCTTGTCTGATGGCTTCTAAGCCACGTAATTCTAATTCGTGCATAAATGCTTTTTCATATACACTTTCTAAAAATCCGTATCCCAGAGTATTATAAACTTCGTAAAAGCAACCGATTACTTTTTCTGTCAATTCTTTGTGTAGTAACTCCATAATATTTTGTTTTTTAGGTGAAATAAAAAACAAAATTAACAAAAATATTCAATCTAACATTAATTCTACCATTTTTGCTGAAAAGAGATGCAACTAATTCACGCACGAAAAGAATCCGTTTCAATCCGTGTTTTCCGTGTTCATCCGTGTTCCTGCCAAGTCATGCTTACATCAAACAAAGTAAATACTCTGCAACCGCTGCACCACCAAATTAGTCAAGCGCTTCCGATGCTCATTCTCATCCGAAAGATAAATTTCCCACTCCTCCAGCGTAAAATGCCCTGCAATCAAACCCACTAAAAGCCCCCGAAAACGTAAATCCTTATCCACTGCATGTTTGATATAATCCAGCCGCTGCTGTTCCCCCAGTTTAAAATAAGCATTCTTCCGCTTCACGATATAATTCCTAAAAACCTGCTCCAACAAATCATGCTGCAACTTACAAATCTGTCGCAAAGTCGTATTCTGAAATCGCTCCGCAACACTCACCGCACTTTCCTCTATAATCACAGGTATCTGTGGACGCAAAGCCATTAATCGCTCCGCTCTATTAAATTCATTTTCCATATA
>CAZQTE010000552.1:1604-3563 GCA_964595615.1 uncultured Saprospiraceae bacterium | reverse complement strand
CCAGCTACGGAATAATTTTTAAAAAGCAACAGGCGAGAAATTATCCGCGCCAACTCATCGTAATTGGTTTGACTTACTACTTAGATTTGTTTACAAAAAAATCTAGCTATTTGTGATGCGAAATTTAATTTTTATCAATTTCAACTACTACAGCCACTACATTTTTTCCATTTAAGGTTGCATCAAAATCAATCGCGCCTTCACTATCCGTAAATTTTACACTTGTTGCAGCTTCTTGAGAAACAACTTCCTGCACTTTTCTTGCAAATGTAGGTTGTTGACTACTGTTGATTGCCTGGTTTACTTGTGCATAGTTTAACTCTGCTTTAGAAACAATCACAGCGATACGATCACGAGAACCTAATTGGTCGGCTACCATTGAGTAATCACGAGGAAATACACGTGTACCTATAATACCACAGTAAGCAGAGTGTTTTTCAGTATATGGAAACAAGGTATAACTTGAACCGTCTGTTTCCTGCCCAAATACATAAATATAACTCTCTACAGTGTTTGTTACAGCTAACTTAAATTTGTCACCTTTATTAATAGGTGTACGCGTGCGGTAGATGTTTTGACCGTCTTGTGCTAATGCGATAAGATTACCTGTTGCGTTAGATACTAAACCAACTTTTGCAGCTAACTTATTTGGGTCAAATTGTTGAGAGCTGCCCATAGGATAAAGCCCGTAAGCTTCTTTATTAAATTTATTGAAGTCATCATAAGTTACCCAAGCACGACCGCCATTACCCCAATCTGTACCCCAAGAGTTTTGTAAAAGGAAAGAACCACCATTTTTATTGTCATCATATCCAACAAGACACATCGCGTGGCCACTGTAACCATACTGTGAGTAATCACGTTGAGTTGGCTGCCAAGAGTCTCGGCCTCGCATATCAGACATAAATGTACCTCCAACCATCATTCCAATGACAACTGGTGCACCTTGCGATAATGTTTGTTTAGCACCGTCTAAGTCTGTACCATAGTTTCCTGGTAAAGTCAAACGGTTATATCCTTTTGTTCTATATTTTGCGGCTTCTCTCATTTCCGTATTATTCGGCTGAGAAGAACAAGAACGGTCATCGTAAGGATATTGCTGTAAAGGTAAAACGCCACCATTTTTCATGGTTTTCATGGCATTTTGCATGTATGCACCTTGACAACCTTCTAATGCAATTTGATTATAGAGGAAAGAAGGACTAAAGGCTACATTATCTGGTTTAGAACCCGTCTGACGAGCGTGCAACATGGTACGAGCACAGTAAGATGCTGCCCAACCTACACAACTACCTTGGCGACCTTGGTGAGAAGGTGTAGGGGCGTAGTCTGTTAATACAGCACGACTAGGTAGACCTGCTGAGCTATATTGTAGTGGCTCAAAGATTTGTGCTTTGTCGTATTCTTCTTCGCTTAGTGTTGCTCCAAAAGAAAATTCATTTGATGCAATACTACTACTGTCTCCGCCGCTGTCAGCGATACCTCCACCACCAGACATTGAGCTAGAACCTCCTAAAAAGAACCACCAAATTGCGCCAATAATCAATATTGGTATAAGCAATTTAGGCTTTTTAAAGATGAATGTGAGTGCAATTGGTAATAATTGCATGAGACCGCCGCCGCCGCCACTTTGATTGTCACTTGGTCTTGGTTTTTCCCGCCTTGGTTCTTGCGGGTCTTCTTCCATTCTGATTGGCATATTTGTCAGTTTTATTTAGTAATGTGAATTACCGATTTTTTTCGTGTAGAAATAGTTTGTTATACGCGCTTATAAAGACGCAAAAACTGCATAAAAGGCACAAGACCTGATACAGATTTAAGAGTGTAAGATATGGATTTTGTGTAAAATTAATATTGAAATATGAAAAATGTTGATTTATCTAGAGAACTGAACGTGACATATCAAATGCTAGTCCGAGATATTTTCCATTCCTAAATTCAAATCTATCAATAATTTCC
>CAZQTE010000552.1:0-1504 GCA_964595615.1 uncultured Saprospiraceae bacterium | reverse complement strand
ATTCCTAAGACCTTTGCCACGATAATTGATATCTATGCGGATTGGACCATATTGGAAGCTATTTTCAGTCGTAATTATTGCTAGTAATGTTTTCTTTTATGGCTTTTCTGATTAGTATATTATGTCCAATTACTTAATATTGAGAAGGGTATTATCAAAACAAAAATACAGATTTCTCAACGCTTGTTGAAAAATCTGTATTTTAATTTTAACTAACTCAATAGTGTTTTATTAAGCTACATTCGCCAAAGGCTGGCTAACAGTTTGCTTTTTCTCTGCTTTTAATCTCGCTTCTAAATCACGATCATATTTACCTGTACCCAAGTGATGTAAAAATCTAAAGTGACTTTTTAAAGCATCTAAAAAGGTAGTGTGTTGGTAATAAGGAATATCAAATTCCTCCGCTGTTTGTTTTACTATCTTTGAGATATTGCGATAGTGAACATGACAGATATTAGGAAATAAGTGATGTTCAATCTGGTAGTTTAAACCTCCAACAAACCAAGAGAAGAAAGTACTTCCATTCGCAAAGTTAGAAGTCGTTTGCATTTGGTGAATAGCCCAGTTATTTTCCAAACTACTACCTGTTGGTTCTGCTTGGAAAAAATGAGTTTCCTCTACAACGTGAGCGGGTTGAAAAATCAAGGCTAATATCAAACCACTGATAAATTGCATACTTAAAAAGCCAATAAGTATCTGCCACCATGGCAAGTCAATCATCATCATCGGTAAAGCAATAAAAATGGCTACATAGAATACCTTAACTAAGATAATCGAAGCCAAAGCTTTTCCGTAAGTTAATCCTTGTGCTGCTAAGAGATTGTTTTTGTGGTAGCGAGATAATTGCTGAAAGTCTTTCCCTATTAGCCAATATATCGTCATCAAAGCATACAAGAATGGTGCGTAGAATGCTTGATATTTAAAAATTGCTTTACGTTCTTGTGTTGGACAAAAACGGATAACACCTTTCTCAATATCTTCATCCAATCCATGTACATTAGTATAAGAATGGTGTAAAACATTATGTTGAATTTGCCAATTAGTATGAAACCCGCCAACGATAGTTAAAATATAACTCATGATACGGTTAACGGTAGGACTATCTGAATAAGAACCGTGATTGGCGTCGTGCATGACAGATAGACCTATACCAGACATTCCAAAACCCATAATAACCCACATAGCCATTACTGGCCAAAACGAAGATATAAGGCCAGTTAGCATTAAAACTAAGGGAGTGAGATATAAAGCTAACATGAAGACTGTTTTAAGTTTCATGTTCCAATTTCCGTTTCTGGATATGTTTCTTTCTTTAAAGTATGCATTAACTCTCCCGCGCAGGACACGGAAAAATTCCGGGCGGTCTTTTGTATTGAACTTTGCTGATGGTACGCTCATTGAATGTAATTTAGACTTGTGTTTATTTTGCTTTGTTTTTTGCAAAGACCCTTAATTCTCAAGTCTCATGGTGTGTGAAATAGGTTGCGGCTCTAATAGTTTAATA
>CAZQTE010000551.1:1999-3570 GCA_964595615.1 uncultured Saprospiraceae bacterium | reverse complement strand
TTAGCTTGTACAAAAACTACTATGAAGAAATTAATATTTTCTCTTTTAATATTATCCTTAACTTTCTCTCTGTTTGCCCAAAATGGATACAACACTACTACTGGGGCACGCGGATTGGCAATGGGAGAAGCCAACATTGGTTTTCAAAATATCGATGCAGCTTTCTCTAATCAAGCTGGTTTAGCGCATTTAACTTCATTTGGTGCTGTAGTTACTGGAGAACGTCGTTTTGCTTTGAGTGAACTGAGTACTTTAGCTGCTGCTGCGGCCTACCCAACCATTGCTGGTACATTTGCATTTCATGTCCAATATTACGGTTTTCAAGATTACAATGAGCAGAAATTGGGAATTGCTTATGGTAGAAAGCTAGGAAAGAAATTTTCTGCGGGCGCTCAAATAAGTTATTTGAGAACGCAAATTCCATTGTACGGTAACAGTGGTTTGCCTGTAGCAGAAATAGGAATACAAGCAGAAATAGCGAGGAATTTATTAGTAAGCACACACTTAGTAAGTCCTTTTCGTGCGGAAATTACGGAAGGTGAAAATTTGCCAACTATATTACGAATTGGTTTGACTTGGCAAGCTTCGGACAAAGTCTTATTAACTGCACAGGCAGATAAAGACATTGATTTTGATGCACGTTTTCGTTCTGGTTTAGATTATAAAGTCAGCGAAATCTTCCAATTACGTGTAGGAATAGCTACGAATCCTACCCAAGTAGGTGTTGGATTTGGCTTGATTATGAAAAATGGATTAGCCTTAGATGTTGCTTCAGGATATAATCAACTTTTGGGTTTTATGCCTGGAGTTGGTTTGAAATATAGTCTGAATGAGAAAAAAGAATAATTTTGGATTTGAAAATCTGCCATATCTCACCTTCCTAAAAAAGGAAACTACAAAACATCACAACTAATTTAAATGAAAATTCTTATCGTTTCCGCTACTCCGTTCGAAATAGCTCCATTTAGTCAATATCTTACCGAAAATTTTAATCAAATAAATGACTCTCTCTTTCAAAAAGGAAGCTTACAAATCGAAGTCCTCCTTACTGGGGTCGGTATGACAAATACCGCCTACCAATTAGGAAAAGCATTCGCTCAAAATAAATATAACTTAGCCATAAACGCAGGTATTGCAGGCGCATTCAACAAAGAATTAAAACTCGGAGATGTAGTCAATGTAGTCAGTGAAACCTTTGGAGATTTAGGAATAGAAGAAGCAGACGGTCGATTTACCGATTTATTTGAAAATAAACTGTTATCAGATAATACGATTTATCAAAATGGAAAGATTAATAATCCAGACGCTGCCGAATTTTCTTTTTTACCTCAAGTTAGTTCACTGACAATCAATAAAGTACATGGTTTTCCATCAAGTATTGAAAGAATACAAAAAAAATATAATGTAGATGTGGAAAGTATGGAAGGTGCTGCTTTCTTCTTAGCATGCAAAGAAGCAAAAGTGAAGTTTTTACAAATTCGAGCAATTTCTAATTTCGTCGAAAAACGTAATCGAGCTAACTGGGATTTACCACTGTCTATTGGGAACTTGAACCAAGTATTATTGGGATT
>CAZQTE010000551.1:0-1899 GCA_964595615.1 uncultured Saprospiraceae bacterium | reverse complement strand
ATTAATTAGTGCACTGTAATCTAGAATTACAATGCACTAATTACTTTTACTTACTATTAATCACATCCCAATTGACTCCGAGACATTGGGTCATTATTTGGAAAACAATTCCCTGAAACTACCGTCGAAGGCTGGTAACGCATCAAATCAGGGTCACGTAAAGCATGTTTGATAAATGCTTCCAAATCATCTAATTCAGCCTCTGTCAAGTTTTGTGGCACAAACTCATCAGCCAATTGACTATCTGGAACGAGTCCGTTTTCTTTCTCAGCGTTATTTTTATATTCTAACACTTCGCGAATAGAACGCATACTCGAACCATGACCATAAAATTTAGAATCTTCCAAATTGTACAATTGAGGCACTTTAAACTTATGGTCATCCGCTGGATTTTTTGTAAATGAACTACGACCTTTGTGTGCTGCTTGGTCAGGACTAGTGAGGAAAACTTCCTCTGGACAAGCGTATAAATTTGCCATTCCGATAGCATGAAACTCCATAGAGTTTAATGCGGGTCCAGTATGACAAGTTGCACAATTTGCTTTTTCGAAGAAGACAAGCGCACCACGTTTTTCTGCCTCCGTCATCGCATTTTTATCTCCTTTCAACCATTGTTGAAATGGAGCCTGATTGGCTAATAAAGTACGTTCATAAGCAGCAATAGCTAACCCAGCCATTTCTTTTGTGTACCTTTCCTCTTCATCTACCTCTGGAAAGGCGTCTTGAAAATAAGTCTGGTACCAAAGCAAAACATCTTGTTGATTATCAATTTCTAAGCGGTGCACGCCTAAACCCGCTATTGCTTGCACTTCTACTCCTTCATAACCCAAATTATTAACAGCTTTTGGAGTACCTTCTGTCCATTGTTCCTCTGTCCCAACATTCAAGCCTGTTGCTCCAAATTGCCCATTCCAAAGCATATTTTTTTGATAAGCAACATTCAAAGTTGTTGGACTTTTAAATGGCTGTGCATCCATTTCATCCCCTTGATATAAGCTACCACGCTCACGACCTTCGCCGTTAATTCCGAAACCAATCGCTCCATCAGAAATACCTTGAACACGCCCTGCGCTAAAACCTGCTGAGGCAAAGTGACAAGTAGCGCAAGAGTAAGTACCTATACTGAAATCATGAATTGGACTGAGCGCCAAACCTGTTTCGTGATACAACATTTGACCTAAAAATACTTTTTCTTGCGTTAATGGGTTAAGTGGATCTTGTGGAATTCGCGCAAAATCATTACTTTCGGGCAACATAAAATAGTCTACTCCATTTCCGTTTGATGCGCTTTCAAGAGCAACTTGTAATTGGCTATCTAGTTCAGTATCTAGAGTGTCCCCTGGCTCTTTTTGACAGGAGCTTATTAACAATAAGCCGATAATACTTGCAAATAATGTAATTTTATTCATCTTAACACTTTAAAATTATTAGAAGCTGTTTGAGTTTAAGTATTTTCATATCCATACGGACAAGTTATGAGAGAATATTTTTCGTTTGCTTTGGCTTTGAAAACCGCCAATACCCTACGGTCTTTAAGGATTTTCAAAGTGAAAGCAGGCGGAAAATTGTTTCTAAATCCCGTACTTCAGTCGGGGTCCTCATATATGAGATTAGTTAAATTCAAACAGCTTCTTAGTTGAAAATAAATGAGGGGATGTATAGGAGAGAAGAATAATACAATGGAGTAAATGCAAATACCTTGCTAAAAACGTCCTATAACGGACATAAAAATAAAATTATTATTAAAAAAGTAAATTTTAATAGTCGAATCATTCCTTCAAGGGAGTTGCAAATCGGGCTACAAAATAGAGCATTTCGCTATGGAGATGGTATCTTCGAAAGTCTTCGTATGTGTAATGGACGCATTCCTTTGTGGACTTTTCATTACGAACGCCTGAG
>CAZQTE010000550.1:0-3573 GCA_964595615.1 uncultured Saprospiraceae bacterium | reverse complement strand
ACGGTTGCCAGTCAAAAATTTGAAGATAGATTTATTAAGAAAATGAATCTAACACGTAGAGAATTAGAAATATTGAGACATATATCTCAAGCAATGAGTAATAAAGAGATTGCGGAGAAATTATTCATTAGCGATCAGACGGTCAGTGTACATCGTAAAAATATTATGCGAAAGTTAGGCGTAAGTAATACTGCTGGTTTAATAAAGACAGCGTACGATAATCAATTAATTTGAAAATCAGTTCAATTATAAAGATTGCCTGATTTTATAGATTTATAAAAATAATATAAATAATATTTTATTTAAGTTAGATGTGTGATATTTACACTATGTTCTATCCCTTATGAATAAGTAATTTATGATTGTAAAATAAAACAAATATTAAATTTACCTCATTTAGGGTATATTTGAGCAGTCATCTTGGGGCTATATTTGTAATCCGAAAGCAAGAAGTATGTAAAAGCATTTTTTTTGTATCAAATTGTAAAAAAAAAATTATTAAGTGTAAAAGCTTTGGCCCATTACATTTTTATTCATACTTTTGCATTAACAAATTATAATCGAAAAATAATCCATGCACTACAACGACATTAATCTTACCTGTCCGTCTGCGACAAATATTGAAATTCCTTTTTCTCAAGATTAGTTTTTATTTAGTTGTTAAAGATGAATAGTCATCTTTGCTGGTACTTTCCTTTTATAATTTTCCTTAATTTCTTGAAGCATGAATGATGCTTCGAATGTTCTTTGATTTTTCTTTAACTGAAAAATAATAATTTACACAAAAAAAGAATCAAAATCCGAGATGGATGTTGTTCGATAGAGCTATGCTTTGTCTACAATTTTGATAGAGAAAAGAAAAGTAAGCGATTTCTACTTTATTAAATACATCCACGCTTAATCTTGGATTTTATGATTTTAAAAATATAGTTGAGCATAAAAGAGTCTCAACAAAAGAATTCTTATCTGAGCAAGCACAAAAACTGCTCATTTTGGTAAGGCTTTAATCTAAATCTCTTAAATAATATTAATTCAAATCATTAACAAATTGTAATCCTATGGAAAAAACGAATTTTACTTTCGTAAAGGCATTCCGCCTTTTCCTACCATTGATGATGTTGTTCTCTTACAGCGCTATCAATGCACAAATTGCATGTAATGACAACGTACAAGTATCTGTAGCGGCAACGCCAACTGATAACTCTTGTACTGTTGCTATTTCTGCAGACATGGTATCTGAAGCAGATGCGGGCTCTTTCGTCCAAATCTTCGACGGACCTCTTCTCGAAGCTGAAGGCGCACCTGCTACTATCGTTGGTGCTGACGAATTCTTCGGTCAAACTCTAACTGTACGCGTATATGAAGGTGCAGATGCAACAGGTAACTTCTGTTGGGGTTCTATCTCTATCGAAGACAAAGCAGCTCCAGTAGTAACATGTGTAGACCAAGCTATCGACTGTACTCAAGCAGTTCCTGGTGTTGGTGTTGGTGTTACAGCTGCTGATAACTGTAGCGGTGCTACTATCGAAATCGTTGATGAATCTACTAACGATACTGATAACTGTACTTCTGGTACTATCATCACTCGTCAGTATGTTGCTATCGATGGTTCAGGTAACACATCTGCTCCATGTACTCAAACTATCACGATTACTCGTGTAACAGACGTTTTCTTCCCAGCTGATATCGCATGGTCTTGTGACCAGTATGCTAGTAATAATAATATTACTGGAGCAACAGTTCTTTCTCCTGTGTGTAACGCTGCTGTTTTAGGTGACGATTCTGATGCAATTGATAATGCATTAGACGGTACTGAAATGGGTGCTGGTTGTTTAGCTGTTACAGGTTCTGGTGTTCCTTCTGTAGCTGATGGTTTATACTGTAACTATGCAGTATCTTCTTCTGACGAGTTTTTAGAGTTGTGTGGTAATGACACATCTGACAACTTATTCAAAATTGTTCGTACTTGGACTGTTTTAGATTGGTGTACTAACTCCTTAGTAACTGTTGACGCTAACGGCGACGACAACATTCAAATCATTAAAGTAGTAGATATTACTGCTCCTGTTATCACTGTTGGTAACCAAACTGTAAGTGCTTCTGTTCCAGGTCAGCACCCACAGCCATGTAAGTCTCAGTCTATCTTAGACGTTGCTACTGTTACTGATAACTGTTCTACTTGGACTGTTGAAGTATTTACTCCAGTAGGTCCTGTTACAGGTAACAACGCAATCCCTGCTCCAGGTTTGGGTATTGGTGATCACTTAGTAACTTATGTTGCTACTGATGCATGTGGTAATACTTCTGAAGTAACTGTTACTGTAACAGTTGTAGATGATGTAACTCCAACTCCAGTATGTGATGAAATCACACAAGTTGCTATCGGTGCAGACGGTGTTGCTACTGTTTTAGCTGCAACATTTGATGACGGTTCAAATGACAACTGTGGTATTGAGTCTTTTGCAGTACGTCGCATGACTAACACTTGTGGTATCGCAGGTGCTACTTCTTTCGGTCCTTCTGCTCAATTCTGTTGTGCTGATATCGGAAGCACTGTAATGGTTGCTTTCCAAGTAACTGATTACTTTGGTAATACTAACCAGTGTATGGTAGAAGTATTAGTTGAAGATAAATTAGCTCCTTTTAAGACTTCAGACGTATCTAACGCAACTATCGCTTGTGACGATTACTTCAACAACTTTGCTCCAGCATTGGACTTAGCAGAAGCTAATGGTGAGACAAATCCATCTGTATTAACTGATGCTTTTGGTAATGTTACTTATGACGATAACTGTCAAGCTATCGTAACTACAGGTTGGTCACGTAACGTGAACTCTTGTGGTGAAGGTACTATCTCTCGTTCTTGGTCTGTAGTAGACGGTGAAGACAATGTAGGAGAATCTTGTTCTCAAACAATTACTATCTTCCACGTTAATGACTGGAATATTAGTTTCCCAGCTGATCAAGAAGCACAATGTGTTGCTGGTGAAGATGAAATCGCTGGAGTAAACTTCGGAGAACCAACAATCTTTGATGACGACTGTGAATTAATCGCAGTATCTACTGAAGACCAAACGTTCAACGTAGTACCAGATGCATGTTACAAAGTTATCCGTACTTACACAGCAATTAACTGGTGTGTATACGACGGTGATAACCAAGATGATGACATCTTAATCGGAACACGTCGTTTCCGCGACGGAGGTGACGGTATCGTTACTTACGTACAAACTGTAAAAGTACAAGACGAAGTAGCACCAGTTATTACTAACCCAGGTGACCAAGATTACTGTATCGACGGAAGTTCTGATGCTGACGGCGATTGTGATCGTAGCATTCAATTACCAGAAGCAGAGGTTTCTGATTGTTCTGATGATGTAACTACTACTTACACTGTAGCAGGTTTAGGAACTGGACGTAACTACTCTAACGTAGCTCCAGGTACTTACGCTGTAACTGTAACTTCTATGGACAACTGTGGTAATCAATCAACTATCACTTACAACGCTATTGTACGTGACTGTAAAGCACCAACTCCTTACTGTGTAGGTGGTTTAGTTGTTGAATTAATGG
>CAZQTE010000549.1:0-3579 GCA_964595615.1 uncultured Saprospiraceae bacterium | reverse complement strand
AAACGAAAAAATAAGCGGCTCAGATTCTGAATCTATTAATCTCGCATTCCTAAGAGTAAAAAAAATGAGAGGACAAATATTCTACTTCATCCTCTCATTTTATTTGACTCACACAGATAAATAGTGTTACGCACTTATGCTTTTACTTTATCATACAATTTTCTACGTAAGTCTTTTACCTTATCAGACTTTATATATTCATCAAATGTCATTAATTGGTCAATGATACCATTTGGTGTGATTTCAATAATACGATTTCCTGCTGTTTGCATGATTTCGTGGTCATGAGATGTGAATATCATATTGCCTTTAAAATCTTTCATGGCATTGTTCAAAGCAGTGATACTCTCTAAGTCTAGGTGATTGGTAGGTTCATCCAAAAGGACAAAATTAGGATGTGCTAGCATCACTTTTGAAAGCATACAACGCACTTTTTCTCCCCCTGAGAGAACACTTGATTTTTTGTAAACTTCCTCACCAGAGAATAACATTCTACCCAAAAATCCACGGATAAACTGTTCATCCTTGTTTTCTGAATACTTACGTAACCAATTGATTAAATCCTCTTCTTCTTGACCTGTAAAATAGTGTTCGTTTTCGTTAGGTAAGTATGCTTGGGTAATTGTTTGCCCCCATTCTATCTCACCCGTATCTGGCTGTTCTTCGCCTGCTAATACTTGGTAAAAGGCTGTAATAGCTGAACTCTCACGACTGATAAGAGCGATTTTCTCGCCTTTATTCATTGTGAAAGTGATATTACCAAAAAGAGTATCACCATTTTGGTCTTTTTTACTCAAATTCTCAATACGAAGAATTTGGTCACCTGGGTCACGCTCTGGTTGGAAATGGATGAAAGGATATTTACGGCTAGAAGGTTGGATTTCATCTAGATTCAATTTATCCAATGCTTTCTTACGACTAGTCGCTTGCTTAGATTTAGAAGCATTCGCAGAGAAACGCTGGATAAATTCCATCATTTCTTTACGTTTTTGTTCTGTCTTTTTATTCTTGTTCGCCATTTGTGCTGCCATTAACTTACTACTCTCATACCAGAAAGTATAGTTACCTGTAAACTGACGAATGCGATTGAAGTCAATATCGACAATGTGTGTACAAATCATGTCCAAGAAATACCTATCGTGAGAAATCACAATAACTGTATTCTTGTAGTCTGCTAAGAAATCGGCTAACCAAGTCACCGTCTCTGCATCCAAATCATTGGTAGGCTCATCGAGCATCAATAAATCTGGTGCGCCATATAATGCCTGTGCTAAAAGAACCTTGACACGCTCTGGACCACTCAACTCTTTCATCAACTTGTAATGCAATTCTTCGCGAATACCCAAGTTACTTAATAGTTCTGCGGCATCACTCTCTGCAGTCCAGCCACCCATTTCTCCATACTTATTTTCTAAGTCAGCAGCGCGCATTCCTTCTTCCTCTGTGGCATCAGGATTCATGTATATTGCATTCTTTTCCTCTGCAATAGCATACATCTCCTTGTGTCCCATCATCACGGTGTTCAAGACATCAAACTCTTCAAACTCAAAATGATTTTGTTTGAGGACAGCCATACGATTACCTGGTTCGAGACTCACTGAGCCACGATTAGGGTCAATATCGCCAGACAATATTTTCATAAAGGTAGATTTACCAGCACCATTGGCACCGATAATTCCATAACAATTGCCACGGGTAAATTTTAAATTTACCTCATCAAACAAAACTCTTTTTCCAAATTGTAATCCTACTTCTGAAACTGTCAGCATGTATTTTAATTGATTATTTTCTTATTGTCTATTGCTAATTTTTTTCATGTCACTTTCACACGATTTGACGGAAAACCATTTTTTAAAAAAAAGCAATTTTCTCAAAACGAGTGCAAAAGTACGATAATTTGTTTTGAATCAATTGCTTTTAAAGCTTATCTTTTTTGTAAAATTTGGTGCTTTTAATAAAAAAATAGCTTTTATTCGGAAATGATATAAAAAAAAGCCCGATGCGAATAGCATCGAGCTTTTTTTAGGATAGATTTAGGTAGAAAAAATCAAAACCTAAATTCTTGCTTTTATAGCTTATTAGTTGCTTACACCTAAAGCTTCCAAAGTCTGAATGTTCAAGTTACCGATTGGTAAACCTTTTTCAGTTTGGAATTGCTTCAAAGCAGTTTGAGTTCTTACACCCAATACACCGTCAGCAGCGCCACAGTTAAAACCTGCTGCATTCAAAGCACGTTGTACTGCAGAGATTTTAGAGTCAGAACGCTGAGAAGGACATAAGATTTCAGTCCATACAGTGTAACCACCTGCGCTAACTAATTTTCTGTCATTTACAGTTTTGTAAACAGCAGGGATAGTTTCTTCACGTACAGTCTCAGGAGAAACCATAACACGCTTAGTCAATGTTTTGTAAACAGCAGGAATAGTTTTTTCGTCAACGCGAGCTGGTTGGTCAACTACTTTACGGCTTACAGTTTTGTACTTAGCAGGAATAGTTTCCTCACGAGTAGTCGCTGGAGAAACTAAAACTTGGTAAGATTCTGTGCGGTAAACAGCAGGTACTTCTTCGAAACAAACGATGTAACAATCGTCTGGATTTTTAGAAAAACAACTTGGTGATTTTTTCTTTTTCACCCACTCGCCACGTGCTTCAGATACTAGTACTTCACGAGTTTCAGTTTTGTACTTAGCAGGAACAGTGATTACTTTTGTAGATGCTGGTACTACTTCTACTTGCTCAGATACAGTTCTGTAAGTCGCAGGAATAGTTTTGTACTCTGTACGTCCTTCTTTTGCTAATACTTGCTCAGTTACTGTTTCGTATACAGCAGGAACTTTGATTAACTTAGTAGATGCTTCTTTAACTAATTTTTGTGCAGAAACAGTTTCGTACTGGTCAGCAATTTTACATTTTGCGTAACACTTACCGTAAACAGCTGGTGGAAGGTCTTCGAATGGAATGTCTGTTTGTTGTGCATTAACAGAGAAAGCAAACATTACTGCAGCAGCCAAAGCAATTGCTGACTTGTGTAATAAATTTCGCATAGAAAAGTTTGGTTTTGATTATTAAATTATAAGTTATGCATGTATGTCCAATAAGAAACATTATGCGACATCATGTTTTACCTTTTTTCAGACGACAAAGTTACTAAATAGTAACATCTTTGTCATAAACTTTGCAAAGATAATTCCTTTTGCGCTAAAAGAAGATAATTTTTTAAAGAAAACAAAAAAATAGCTTTTGTTTTTTATATTTTTAATTTTAAAAATATAATTTTATTAATATTTGTATTATGTAATTATAATAAGGTTTTAGACAAATTTATTTATCTTGATTTTGTATGCCTTAAACAGGAAAAAAATGCTAAAATAAAGTCTTTATCCGTCAAATCGTCCCGCTGCGAGGGACAATTTGGCGAAGAACTAATTAACCCTAACATGGTTTTCTCATAAAAATCCGTTTTAGTAATTTTGACTTTTAAGAAGCAAATCAACGGAAATATTTTTTATAAGAAAACCCTTAGCAAAAGTAATTCAATAACTTGAGCCATTATACTTGTTTCCCGATAGGAATGCGGGA
>CAZQTE010000548.1:2184-3591 GCA_964595615.1 uncultured Saprospiraceae bacterium | reverse complement strand
TCAAAAAGTAAAACTCAAATTCACCCCACCAAAACCATAAGTATCATTCCCGTCTCGCGTACCCCGCTCATTCCCTACAGGATTGGGCATCATATCACCTGTCACTTCTCCTGCGCGATAAGAAAACACACCAGCCATTTCATTCTCATTTTTTAAACTTTCCACATCTGGATATTGACCACTCACATCATCCAAATAATCCGTAAAAGTCTTCCGAAAACCCAACTCAAAACCCAAATGCGCTTTTTTACTCAAAGCAATATTAAATCCAACTCCCAGAGGAATTGCAAATTGCGTCAATTCATATTTTTTCATTTCAGGATGTGCCGCCATGCCCTGACCTTCTGTCCCATAGGGCTGTAGGTCATACCAATCCCCTTCAAATTCTGCCTGCGGATTAAAATGAAAAAGCGCAATACCAGCCAATAAATAAGGCGCAGCAACTTTCATATTATTCTCCCCAAACTTCATAAAAGAAATCTCTGCCTGCAAACTCGCCTCATAAATATCCGAACGAAAATGCAAATTGCGTTCTTTAGATACCAAAAGAGAAGAATAATTAGAGTCAGCCCCAGAAATACTTCCTTTCAAGACCTGCGCTTTCAAAGCTATATAGTCATTGAAATTATGACGAATAAATACCCCATGAGCTGGCTGCATTTCATCTCTTTCATATTGGTTTTGCTGCAAATCTCCAGAATAATTTGACCAGCCGCCAAATATTCCAAATTCCCAACTACTATTTTGAGCTTGTGTGTATTGAGGAAACCACATACCCGCGCACAAGCACAGTAAGAACAATTTGTTCATCTTGAGTTTTTTTGTAGAAAAATTAAAATAGTAAAGTCGGGAAATATAAAAACGAGGGATAGGATAAGTAAGGGGACGCTTATCTAATTTTGAAGACTATAAATGTGCGAGGAAGGTTGATAAGTCTGTGTAGTTATTCTCAAATACAAAACAAAAATATAGTTATTTTTATAAATTATGAAATAAATTCTATGTTTTGCATTGATATTGAAATGATTGCATTTGTTGAGTAAAAGCTATTTGTTCAGACTATTTTGATAATCAGAAAGTAATGCTTGTTGTTTATTTTTAAATTAAGGAAATAAATATTCAAAATAAATTTTATAAAAAAGACTTTGGTGAAACTTATGCTCAATTTTGAAGGTATTTATAAAAAGTATTTGAAGGAACTTGAAAGATGAATTACGCAATGATTTGAAGGAAATATTCAAAATTCAGCATTCAAAATTCAAAATTACCTCCCAATATGTAAATAAAAACGCTAAAATCTTTTGGTTTCACTGCAATGCCCTATTTTTGCGCATCATTTTTGCAAATACCACAAAAGATAATCATAAGTATATTTTTGCTTATTCGTAAAAAGCTAAAAATCAGACT
>CAZQTE010000548.1:0-2084 GCA_964595615.1 uncultured Saprospiraceae bacterium | reverse complement strand
TCAAAAACACCTCCCTTCAAAATTGAAGATGAAACAGACGGTGGTGATGAGTTGCGTATGAAATACCGCTACTTGGATATTCGTCGTAATCCTGTACAACAAAATCTAATCTTCCGTAGTAATCTTGCGATTGAGACGCGTAAATATTTGGCTGCTCAAAACTTCATTGAAGTAGAAACGCCAGTTTTGATTAAAAGTACGCCAGAGGGGGCGCGTGATTTCGTAGTGCCAAGTCGTATGAATCCCGGTCAATTTTACGCCTTACCTCAATCTCCACAGACTTTCAAGCAAATCTTGATGGTAGCAGGTATGGACAGATATTTCCAAATCGTGAAATGTTTCCGTGATGAAGATTTGCGTGCTGACCGTCAGCCAGAGTTTACACAGATTGACTGTGAAATGGCTTTCGTGACACAAGAAGAAATTTTGAATACTTTTGAAGGTTTGACGAAGCACTTGTTTAAGCAAACTTTGGGAGTAGAATTACCTGACTTCCCTCGTATGTCTTATGACGAAGCAATGCGTCGCTATGGTTCAGATAAGCCAGATGTGCGTTTCGGAATGGAGTTCGTGGAATTGAATGATGTTGCCAAAGGTGGTGATTTCCCAGTTTTCAATAGCGCAGAATTAGTCGTCGGTATCAATGCCGAAGGTCAAGCAGGTGCCTTCTCAAACAAAGACATCAAGAAATTAACCGAATGGTTACAGCGTCCGCAAATCGGCGCCAAAGGTTTGGTTTATGTTAAGTGTAACGAAGACGGAACATTCAAATCAAGTGTAGGTAAATTCTACGATGATGCTACCCTACAAACTTGGGCGGATAAATTTGGTGCAAAAGCAGGTGATATGATGCTCGTTTTATCTGGTGAAACGGATAAAGTACGCAAGCAATTAAACGAATTACGTCTCGAAATGGGACGCCGCATGGACTTGATGAAACCAGATGATTTCAAACCATTATGGGTAGTTGACTTCCCATTATTGGAGTGGGATGAGGACTCCAATCGTTTCCACGCGATGCACCACCCGTTCACAGCACCAAAGAAAGAAGACGAAGAAAAAATGTTGAATGGTGACCACGAAACCATGAAATCTTTACGCGCAGATGCCTACGATATGGTTATCAATGGCTCTGAGATTGGTGGAGGTTCTATTCGTATTCACGACCGCGCTTTACAAGCGAAAAACTTCAAACTCTTAGGTTTTACAGATGAAGAAGCAGAAGACCAATTTGGTTTCTTAATGGGAGCATTTGAGTACGGCGCGCCGCCACACGGTGGATTAGCATTCGGTTTTGACCGTTTGTGTGCTGTCTTGAAAGGTCAAACATCTATCCGTGATTTCATCGCATTCCCTAAAAATAATCAGGGACGTGATATGATGATTGATGCGCCTTCTCATATTGATGAGACGCAGTTGACAGAACTAAACTTAGATGTAACAGTTCAGGCTGAGGAAAGCTAAGAAACTGTTATTTGACAAGTTTGTTTTTATGTTAGAATGGTTTGAGTAGTTAAATGCTATTCAAACCATTCTAACATTAACAAACTATTCAAACAAATTTACTTCACACTCAAACTATCCTTCTGTATCTCAAGCGCCACCGCTTTCAATTCCTTATACAGATTAAAAATAGAAGTATCAATATCCGCTTCATTTGCCCAACTTGCTTTATAATCAACACTATCTCGCTGTAGAGTAAATTCGTAATTATAATTCCCTGGTTGATTTTCTTTCATCACATCTGTCGAAATAGCATCCGCTCTTTTATAAAATTTCTTTGCCTGCGCATACTTCAATTTTCCAATCTGCGCATATTCCGCACCAATACCAGATTTTTGCAAAACCTGACCGCTATCTAAAAGCATCCAAGTCGTATATTTACCCGTAAAGCCACCACCTTCACCAAAAGTAATTTGACGATTAGGTAAATTATCAATCATGTAATCTTTGGGTTTGCAAGACCAAAAGAACAGACAAGCGACGGAGGAAATAAAGAAGGCATTTTTCATAAGAATAAAATTTTTGGTAAACTTAATAAAAATCAACGGATTGCTGTGTAAGATGTTCTTATCTTGTGCGCG
>CAZQTE010000547.1:0-3596 GCA_964595615.1 uncultured Saprospiraceae bacterium | reverse complement strand
TTTTTTTAAACTTCCTCATCTAACTCTGGTTTTTCTGTCTCCTGAGGTTCCTCAACAGGAGGACGCAGACTCTCTGCATTCCGCAACCACAAGTCTTGTTGAGGAAAAGGAATTTCTATTTTATTTTCACGCAATAAATGAATAATATTAAAACGAATATCACTTTTAATAAATTCCACACTCATGCGCTCTTGACTATGAAAATGAAGTGTAAAGTCTAAAGAAGAATTTCCAAAGTCGCGAAATTGGACACGCGGTTTTGGCTTTTTAGATACACGTGAATGCTCATTTGCTGCTTGTAGGAGTAATTTTTCAACCAAACGTACATCAGAATTATAACCAACGCCAACATCTATTTGAAAGCGAGTAGGTTTTATATCGTGGCTCAAATTGTTGACATTGTCAACGACTAGTTTTGAGTTGGGTATAATTAAGGTTGAATTGTCTCTAGTCTCTATTTGCGAAACGCGTAGTCCGATTTTCCTAACAACAGCAACAGACTCATCTATTTTTACAATATCACCTACTTCTACAGTCCCTTCAATTAATATTATTATACCAGAAATTAAATCATTGAAAGTTTGCTGCAAACCCAAACCGATACCTACTAAGAGTGCCGCAGAACCACCAATTAACCAAGACAATTTGACGCCTAATACTTGAAGAATTGAAACTATTCCTATTACAAAGCCAACATACAATATCAACCTCGTCATTGTATATTGTCTCCCCATATCAATTTCTCTGGTCTTAAAATATCGCTTTAAAATGACATCGTTTAACAACCAAATAACTAACTGAAAACCATAAAAAATAGATAATGATGCAAAGATTGCTTGGAGGACAGGCATGAAATTATCCCAAAAATCAAGATTAGCACCAGGTAAAGGAGGGGCAAATAAAACTTCTACCGACAACCACAATGAAAGAAATGTCAATACACTAGCCAAAAGAACTTTAACCTTCCCCCTCTGTGAGTCACTAAACTCCATACGCACAAAGTAAGGAGCTAAAATGAATCGCTGTATCAGCCAATTTGTAAATCTGGCAAGTACAAGAAGTATAATAGGAAACAGTACTACATAAATTGTAATGGAATGCTTACCTATTCTAAATAGCTCAATATCTAAATAATCGTAAATCATATTTTAGTCTAATGTCAGGTAGTCTCTCCTTTGTTTTTAATAAGCTAATTTCCCACAATGTAGGGTTTCAACACAAATTAGTCAAATCTTAAGCCTAAAACTATCCATTTTATCAATGTAGAATTTACCTTTGTCCTTCATAAATTAAAAACGTAGTAAAATGACATACAAATCAAGCCTTCTTCTATTTATTTTTCTGACAATCAGTCAATTATCTTTTGGGCAGCAAGTGTTTGGAAAAGATAAAAATGTACAAAGAATTGCATTTTACAATGTTGAAAATCTCTTTGATACTGTAGACGACCCAAATGGTCGCGATGAAGAGTTTTTGCCTTCCGCTAAAAAGGAGTGGACAATGGAACGCTATCAAAAGAAATTAGACCAATTAGCCCAAGTCTTTGAAGAAATGGATTTTCCTACGATAATTGGTTTGTGTGAAGTTGAGAATGCAGGCGTCATGGAAGATTTAGCGACGAAGACTGTAATGAAGAAAACAGGCTATGAAATAGTACATGTTGAGTCTCCAGATTATCGAGGAATTGATGTCGGTTTGATGTTTAAAAAGAAATGTTTCAAGCTATTAGAAAAGTCAATAATCAGAATTGATTTTCCTAAGGAAATAGTAGAAAATTATACGACTCGTGATGTGCTAATTGTAAAAGGATTGTTACATGGTAAAGATGAAGTTTATTTTTTTGTTAATCACTGGCCAAGTAGAAGAGGAGGTTTAGCAGCTAGTTCTCCAAAACGCGAATATGTTGCAGCACAAGTGCGAAAAAAAGTAGAAGAAATTTACGCAAAAGATGCTAATGCAAATATCATTTTAATGGGAGACTTTAATGATGAGCCTGATAATAAAAGTGTCAACGAAGTATTAATAAAAGGGAATATTTTAGACAATTCGATGACTGAAATGGATGAAAATGGAGAAGGGACGTATAATTATCGAGGAAATTGGAATATGATTGACCAATTTATTACCAGTAAAAATGTAAGTGATAATACAAGTAACTTACACATTTTGAACACTTATATTTTGAGGGAGGAATATTTATACTATAAAGATAAAAAATATGGAAAAACGCCAACTCGCACCTATGGAGGTAGCCGATATTACGGTGGTTATAGCGACCATTTACCAATTTACTTAGACCTATATCAAAAGAGCAAGAAAGAAAGGAAATAGAAAAAATAGAGTTTGAGAATTTGAAATATTAGTTCTCTGATTTCAAATTTTCAAACTCTCTATTATTCTAAAGTTGCTTCACAAAATTTTCATAAATAGGTAAATCAAATTGATTTGCCTCACTCCATTGCGTTTTATAACCTTCTCGCAATAAGTAATAATCGGTGATGATATCAGCCTGTTGTTCTAAATTAAATGCTTTCAAACCTTGACCATTTTCAATAGCTTCCTTCAAGGCATCCAAGCCTCCATAATTGTAACCCATAGGAGAGTTTTGCGCAGCTAAAGCTCGTGGAATATAAACAGCTCCCATTTTTTGATATTGCCAAACATGCATCATCTCATGTACCAATAGGTAGTTAGACATATCTCCCCAACTATTGATAGTGTAAAAAGATACATAACACATTCGAAATTGCTTAGGACCGATTAGTCCCAAGTTATCGATACGGACACGGTTATAGTTTATACTTTTACCATAAACACCTTTCAACATTTTTTTCTCCCAAGGAGTTAGTGAACGCGTATTAAATTTGAAAAAATCAGTAATAGTTTCATAGATTTCAGCGATGCCAAACAAACTTAAAATTAAGACACTAAATTCTAACCACCAGTAACTTACGCCTGAAAAAGTTAGCTTTTCAAATTCTGATTCAGAATCTTCATTTTTTGAGAAATGTTTTATCCCAATATAAATATGACTAAAGATACGTTTTAAACGAAGGGGTGTCCACCGGATTGCATCTACAATTCGATGAAACATTGTTATGATTTTGGTGTATAATAACCAAACGAAGTTCGCGAAAGTAATTTCCACGTAATAGGATTTGCCGAGTATTACCATTTTGCAGAAAGAGGTTAATAGTGTTCAGATAGCTTCGGTTTCTAGAATGTGTAATTTCCTCGGTGTAGCAAGAATTCCTCTGTTCCTTATAAATACGGTTTGAACTATAAATAAGTTGCATCTTTTACAAGGAAAAATCTATCTTTGCGGCAAAAAGTTGGAAGTTGAAAGTTGTTGGTTGGTAGTCTCCTTCTACAATGTCCTCAAAGTCAACTTTTTAGGAGAAAAAAATCTGTAAATTTTAACTTGAAGCCAGAGGCTGATGAACTAAATACATTGTAAAATAAATAAATAGTGAAAGTAGGTGCAAGAGTTCAATGACCTCCAACTGCCAACTTCCAACTATCAACTAAATAAATATGGCTTTAAAATGCGGTATCGTGGGCTTGCCCAACGTCGGTAAATCAACTACTTTCAATGC
>CAZQTE010000546.1:0-3613 GCA_964595615.1 uncultured Saprospiraceae bacterium | reverse complement strand
ACCCAGATTCCTCCCTTTGGTCGGAATGACAAACAATATTCCTGTGGAATATTGTTTGATGAAAATTGCCATTCTAACAAAAAAATCACCCACTTATCAAGATTGCATAGTTAGAAAACTACCCAATTTCGACAGGTGGATGATTTTTACATTTTAAGCTAAAATTTTAAAATGCTGATTGTATTTTACCCGCGATTTATATGCACGTAGCCCGTAAATTTATTTCCTCGACCGTCAGAGAAAATATAGAAATACGTACCGTCAGTCAATATCTTATTATCCCAAGTTCCGTCCCAATCATTCTGATAGTTTTCGCTTGAGTAAACTTCATTACCCCAACGGTTGAATATCAATACTGAATTGTTCTCTGGTAATCGGTCGATACCTTTGATAGTCCATGTATCATTGACGCCGTCTCCATTTGGACTAAATCCTGAGAAGATTAAGAACTCTTGACAGTCTACTGTAATATAAACCGTTGCTGTATCACAACCATTGTAGTTACATATCGTATAAGTGAAGCTATCTGCTTCGTCTGGGTCACATTGTCCGTCATTCGGCGTGTAAGTCACTGTACCATTTGGTAGAATATCTACTGAACCATTTAACGGTGCATCTAAGACATAAAAATCAGTCATCGTACCATTAAGCGTATCATTTGGTAGTATTTCTACAACTACTGGCTGATTAGCGAATGTACTGTCAATATCATCAATAGCAACTGGTAAATCAGGCTGAGAAGCAATCACATTTACCATTAAGTAAGTTGTATCGCAGTAGCCTAAATCATCACAAACTACCAAACAAGCACTGTCTCGTCCTACATCCATAGCTTCACACACTACACAGAATTCGCCAGTTCCCATATCCATGACATCAAAAATGACAAACTCACCTGAACTTTCGTCACATACATTCTCAAAGCTGACAGGCGTACCTGGTAAGAGAATATTTTCGATACACATTGTGTCTAATGTGGTCACCACTATGGTATTCTCAATGTAATCAACATTACTACATTCAACAGTTACTGCGATAGTATCAGAACATTGGTTTTCGTTGTTTGTCACAACGATTGCATGTTCACCTGCTGGCAAGTAGATTGATGTACTCGCTGGAACAGAAACTGTATTCAATGTCAAATTAGCCGTCGCACCTGTTGAAGGTTTTGTTACGATTAAGTTGCTGTAAACTGTATTCGTATTACCACCTTGAATAGTAAAGAAGTTCGTGTTCAATGTCCACTCTCCTGTTGTATCCCAAACGTTCATACTGTCTAATAATGCATTTATGTCTGCAAACTCACCTGTATGTACCGTACCTGCTACTGTCCAACTATCCACGTAATATGGACCATCTTGTCCATATCCAGGAACCGTCGCGTAGTTATAATTGTAAGTCGTAAAGAAGTTACAACCGCCAATCTGCCCAGCGAATGGTAGACCATTATCGTAAATACTGTATTGGTCGATGTTTTCGTATTCAATTGGAATACAGATGAAGGCATCTTCACAGTTTGGTACTTGTACCGTTGTGAACTCTTCTTCGAATATTTCAGTACAATCATCATTGCCACCGCCGCCATTGTTGTCACCACAATCGTCAGTAATAATCACTGTTACAACTGTGTAACAAAGGTCATTTGCATTGGTAATAGTTACATTATATGTCCCTACAGACAAGCCATTAACGCCGTTTGTCACTTCACCTGTAGACCAAGCGTAAGTGTAGTTTGACTCCTCTCCTGCCATGTCGATAGTTGCTGTTCCTTCACTTGCATCACAAGTGGTTGGCGTCGTTGCAATATTGATAACGATTGGCTCGTCGCAATCTGTTGGGTCAATGTCATCACATCCGTCATGACCGATTGCTACTAGTTCGACAATAGAACAATTCTCCATTCCTACTACGGAAATTGTTACTTCGTAGAAGCCAACTGCTAAATTATTCGCAATGCTATCTGTCAAGCCGTTTGACCATTCAAAGTCATAATCTGCACCACCTACTACAGTGATAATTACTGTTCCGTCTGCGATTGAAATGTTTTCGTCGTCACAAGTCGCATCTGTTGTTATAGTCGTTGCAATTGGTAAGATACACTCACCGTCGCCACCGTTTCCACCGCCGCCAGAGTTATCCTCACAATCATCTTCACTACCTACGATGATGCTTTGAATAACGAAGCATGTATCTGCTACATTTGTAATGGTCACTTCGTAATTACCTGCTGGTAAGTCTGTTGCTGTATTACTTGTACTTACTTCATTCGTCCATGCGAATGTGTAGTTATTGATAGCATTTTCTAATGAGATAACTGCTGTTCCGTCTGCGTTGCTTTCGCCTTCATCATTACAAGTTGCATCAGAGATGTTCAAGCCTGTAATCATTGGTGCATCACATTCGTCATCGCCGCCATTTCCTCCACCGCCAGGGTTATCACAGTCATCGCTGATAGTAATCACTTCAATAGTGAAGCACTCATCATTTACATTGCTAATAGTCACTATGTATGTACCTGCAGCAAGTTCGTTAGCAATATTCGTTGTGCTTGGCGTATTCGTCCATGCGAATGTGTAATCGCTAATATCGCCCGTTACATTAATTGTTGCAGTACCATCCGCGATGTCACAAGTTGCGTCAGTTGTATTCACTGTAGCCACTGGTTCCTCACATGGAGGCGTTTCTGAACAATCACTACTGATATTAACAACTTCGATAGTGAAGCATTCAGCATTATTGATATCAGAAATAGTTACTGTGTAAATTCCTGTTATCAAGTTGTTGACTTCATTACCCATTGCGCCATTCGACCATGTGAAATTGTAGTTTGAAGCTACACCTTGCATTGTGATTATTGCTGTTCCGTCTGCATTTACAACATCGTTCGTACAAGTTGCATCTGTTGCATTTGTGTTGATAACAACAGGTGTTTCGCATGGTAGAGGTGGATTATCTCCACATTCCTCTTGTCCGATGAGGATAAATTGTGTCGTTTCGCAATCTTCACCATTTACGGTTACACTGTACATTCCCGCTGTCAAATTACTTGTCGTCAAGCCTGTTGCGCCATTTGACCAAGTGATTGTGTAATTAGAAATATCACCTGCAACTGCAATTGTTGCTGTACCGTCTGTATTTTCAACAGCATCTGTACAAGTTGCATCCGTTGTATTGACAGCCGTAATGACTGGGTCTGTACATGGTGCATCTGGGTCACATTCACCTGTGATTGTAAAGATTTCTACTGTGTAGCAATCGTCAGCTGTATTTGTTACCGTTACTTGGTAAGTTCCTGCGGTTGCATATGTCGCACTGTTTGTTGTGCTGATGTTGTTTGACCATTCATAAGTGTAGTTACCTGCACTTACTGTGGCTGTCGCATCTGCGATACAAGTAATCTCAGTTGTAGAAACTGTTACTACTAGTTCTTCGCATTCAACTTCAACCTCACAGCCAATGATTTGTACAACTTCAACGATTTCACAATTCGTGTTTGTTACACTTGTAATCGTTACTTCGTAGAAGCCTTCGGCTAAACCACTTACTTGTGGTGTTGTCGCACCTGTTGACCATGCGTAGGTGTAACTGCTGTTCACATCCATTTGGATGCTCG
>CAZQTE010000545.1:0-3626 GCA_964595615.1 uncultured Saprospiraceae bacterium | reverse complement strand
GTTATTGTTCGCAATATCTCTTTTATCTTCCTCAATTAGTGTAGCCGCATCTATGCCTGGCATGGTGACTACAGGAATATTTGCACTTAAGTTAACTCGATTGCTGATTGGTGTTCCGCCTTCACTAAGTTGAGCTGTTGCATCTGTTAAGAATAGGCATAGGAATAACAGGACTGATGTTGTAAATTTCATCATGACTGGATTTTTTTAAGAGACTTTATGAATGAATATGAAAGGATAAAGACGACTCAAAACAACTGGTTAAGGTTGTTTCGAGTCGATAGTCAAACGAGATAATTTTATTGTTTCAACAAATGTTGAGTTTCTATTCCGTCCTTGTGTTGGATATGTACTAAGTAGATTCCAGGACTAAGATTGTTGAGTGAAATTTCGGTACGTAGTATTCCTGCTTGTGCGTCAATATTATTAATTCCCACTACTTGTCCTTGCGTGTTTATTAATGAAATACTAACTGGTCCGTCGTTCATTAATTGAGTGACTACACTAATTTCATCTGTTGCAGGATTAGGATAAATCGCTGTTTTGATAGCCGTTATTTCATCCGCTCCTAAATCGTCGCTTCTAAATTGAGAAGAAGTTCCAAGTACTAAAATTTCATTTTCTATGGTCTGACTAAGTGTTCCGTTAGCCATATCTAACTCAACCGTGTTGTATATCAATTCTGGATTGGTAACAAACTCTACATCGTCAATATACCAGCCTTCTGCTGCTGTTAATACATCTGATGCAAATCTAAAGCGCACTTGTACTTCTTGACCCGCAAATGGAGATAAATCAACACGTGAGTGGATAAATCCACCACTATTTCCACCAAAGCAAAATCCATTTATAGTTGGATTATCCGCAGCCGCTACAAAATTATTGTATCCGTTTTGGACGAATAATGGTCCTGCATTAGTCCAGAGTTGACCGCCATCATTTGAAACTTCAACCCAACCGCCGTCAAAACCTGCCTCCGTGTTGTATCTGTGTGCAAAACGTAATTCCATATCCGTAGTAGCTGTAACAGTCTCATTCAAGGTCAAACTAATATTACTGGCATTATTAGGGTTAGCGCAGTAGAACGAATAGTCTCCGCTGAATGCGTCAGCTGTTGTCCAGACAAATTGGTCAACTCCTGGAGATGCAGTCCAGTTGAACGGATTGGCTTCTAAGTCATCAATAAATGTTACAGCAGCTTCGCTGCCTGTTTCTGCTCCGACAGTTACTGTAATTTGAATAACAGAATTAGCAGGAACACTTAGGTTATTAAATGAAATTTCGTTTCCAGAGATATTTGAAGGTAACGAAGCACTTACGAATACTGTTCCTTCGGGCAATATTTCGGAAACATTGATATTATCAATTTCAGTGTCTGCGGTGTTGATTACATTGATAAGAATATCAAAATTTTCGTTGTCATTAATACGGCTCGTTACTTCTGTTTCGATGCGTACAAAAGGTAAACAATTAACTGGCGGCAAATCAAATGCTTCTGTCTCGTCTCCTCGTGCATTAGTACCAGATTGAGCACTGAAACCTAAACCTCTTTTAGCAAATGCTTCCCAGATTAAACAGTGGTTTGCTCCGCCATTATTGATAGCATCTGCTGCTAAAATAGCATCACGCATTTCTGTAAAAGTAGGAGAACAAGGTTGTAATTTAAGACCGTCAATCACTAACTGCATAGCGATATTATTTCCTCCTGTACCATGTACGATATCGGCATCAAAACCATATAAGTCAACAAATTTTGCTGTCATCTCCCACAACATTGTAGCCCAAATGAAGCCGACACCGTGAGGAGCAGAAATTTCAGAATTATTCAAATCTCCATAAGTGTAATCATTCACTCCAAAATCTATACTGTATTTAGCTGGACGAATACCCAAACCATCTACACCTTCTCCGATGACGTATGTACCCATACCTTGACCTTCAGCAAAAACAGTTGGAACAGTCTCTGGCACTAAAGTTACCATTAAACCGAAGTAATCACTCCATCCTTCACCACCTTGTTCGTCGCCTCCTAAACAAGTCTGTGCAGGACCGCCTGTCAAACGAGTCGATATACCATGACCGTATTCGTGCAAAATAACACCATTGTCAAAGTCTCCGTCAATTAATGGAACGCCTGCCCATAAAAACATCTGCATACGACCTGGTAAACCATCGGCTAATGTTAAAAAGTTAGCGTTATTAACTCCTGAACCGTCTTGAGCCTCTGCTAAGACTGCATCTAAGCCTTCACCTCCGTTTGCAAAATTAGAGAATTGAAAATTTCCTGCGGCTTCGGTAAAACCATAATTGTAAAATATATCATGTGTGATGTTATTCCAGTAAAACAAGTTAGTGATAGCTGCATCGCGATAGGTAGCTGGAGGTAAACTAAGGTCTGCCTCAAAGTCAAAAACCAAAGGTTGCTGTCCTGGTAATCCACCTATTGCTGGCACTGGAGTACTTGCTGGTCCTGGATCATGATACGCGAAAACATTGTTTCCTTTGGTAATGCTATATTGTTGCAAACCGTCATTATGCCAGCCTAATGGAGACACATCTAAATCGCCTGATGTTCCTACTAATGTACGCTCACCAAATGTAGGAGCCTGCACAGGAGCATCATAGACGCGATAAAAATTTGCTCCTGTAGTCATTTCAGCAAAGCCTGTTTCTGCTTCGGGAATAGCTGGCGTTTCTAAATGTTTTTCAGTTTTTGTGTGAGCAGAACAATGAGCACCATGCACATGATTATGGTCGTGAGCTTCAAAAGTACAACTGATTACCATGTCATTTTTGGCAAGGATACGACCCGTTTTAGCATCAATTTTAGTAACCCAATAATGCTGCTTATCTGTCATATACACTTCTGTTTGCCAAGCAAGAGTCAGATTTCCGTCTTCTAAAGTTTGGTAAACCAGTCTAACGGGAATATCATAAAGAGATACTTTTTCGCCTGCAAAAACAGTTTTGCGGTCTAATCCTACTGCGTCTTCTTTTATTGTTGGGATTGCTTCTTTAATATTTAAGTGGCGAAGAGTGGCAGACAATGCTTCTGTCGCGTCAATTTTGACACTCTGTGAAGCTATCCGTTCATCTTTTCTATTGAAGAAATGATTTGTAAAATGAGCAACGGAATTATCAGCAGTAATGTGGAAACTCATATCTCCATCGAGAATATCAATGCCATTATGCTCTTGCAAAAGATAAATATGAGTTAAGTTGTTATGCTGGTCAGTGTATTGTGCTGTGATTTCAAAATCTTTGTAATCATCTGCGACTAATTTTAGTCCAGATTGATTTTGAATTAGTCGAGAAATGTCTTCTTTTGAAAAGTTAGACTGAGCTGAAACAAAAAATGCGCTCATCAAAAAGCATAGAAAGAGATTTATGCTTTTTGTATTAAATTGTTGGTTTGTAAACAGTCGATTCATTGTAAAGATATTTTATGGTGTATTGATAATTTAAAGAAAAAGACGAAAGAAATATTTCTGTCTTTCTGTCTGATTATGCTACAAATATCCTATGAAAAAAGTGCAACTACGCCCTAAACTGATATTCAGAAAAACATGGAAAAAAAAATCCTCATCGAAGGAAAATTCGATGAGGATGGTAAGGAATGCGAGATT
>CAZQTE010000544.1:0-3636 GCA_964595615.1 uncultured Saprospiraceae bacterium | reverse complement strand
CACATGTCAGATGTCTTTCATTATAGATTTGCCTAGATATGACAGAAATATTAAATTTTTGCCTAAATTTAGCCGCTATTGTGAAAATCTCTAATTATCCTTTTTTTTTAGGATTATTTAAGGTCTTCACAACCCAATGATTTTAATCTTTTAAGACAAGAAAAAATATTTGTTTCTTCGTATTAAAAGATTGTTTTTAACTCACATTATTTGATAAATCCAATTTCTATGAAGTTGAAATTTTACCTTCTCACCTGTTTATTTGTTTTGTCGGCGATGTTTACGGCAAATGCCCAACTCGACTGTAACTACCGCTTGGAAATGTATGACTCCTTCGGTGACGGTTGGAATGGTGCATCCATAGATTTAAGTGTAGCAGGCACAAGTACAAATTATACTGTTAATTTTGCTGACAATAACGGTGACTTTAACATTGTTACGATTCCTGTTACTGAGAGCGACGCTATTACATTAAATTATACAGGAGGAACCTTTGAAAATGAGGTCACTTATATTCTTTTTGACTCTGAAGACAATGTTGTATTCAGTGATGGTCCATTTCCTGCCACAGGTTTGGTATTTGAAGGAACAGCAGCCTGTCCTTCATGTCCTAAGATTGAAGCAGAAAGTATCTCTTTTACTCAGACCCCAGGTGGTGCTGTAGTGACATGGGATGAAGCCGCAGTTGCAGGAGACTACGTAATAGAATATGGACCATTTGGTTTTACTCCAGGATCAGGAACTACTGAAACTGTAACGACTAACTCTTTGACACTCTCAGGATTAGCAAGTGGTGAAATTTTAGACTTCTACATTTACCTTGACTGTGGTGGTGGAGATTTGAGTAGTACTACAGGTCCTGTTTTTGTACAGGCTGGTTACATAGATACTCCTTTGGAATGTACATTTGTATTAGAATTAGTAGCAGAAAATGGTTTTGGCTGGGGTAATGCGTCTATCGACGTAACCGTAAATAACGTAACGACAACTTATACTGTAGCTTTTGATGATAATAATGGAGACTTCTTATTAATTGATTTACCTATCCAATCAGGAGCATTAATTACATTGGACTATAACGGTGATCAATTTGATGATGACAATCTTTACAGGTTATTATCACCTGAAGGTCAAGAACTTTTTGACAGTGGAGCAAATCCTGATAGTGGTATTGGCTTTCAAGAAATTGTATTCTGTCCTACTTGTCCAGCAATAGACCCTGAAAGTATTACAGTCGTTCAAGTACCTGGCGGTTTTGATGTAACATGGGCAGAAGGTCAACTACCTGGTGATTATATCATCGAGTATGGTCCTCTTGGATTTGAGCAAGGTACAGGAACTTTTGAAACAGTTTCAACAAACGCTTGGAGTTTAACAGGGCAAACAGAAGGCGATTTATTCAATTTCTATGTTACATTAGATTGTGGAGATGATGATACAAGTTTCCCTATAGGTCCTAATTTCGCACAGGCAGGCTATACTAATCCTCCAGCGGAATGTTCTTATACCTTAGAAATGTTAGATTCTTTTGGAGATGGCTGGAATGGTGCTGCCGTAACAATTACAATCAATGGCATCTCTACAGAATATACAGTAACAAATGCTGATAATAATGGTGATTTCCTTATAGTAGATATAGCAGTCGTTGATGGCGCTTTAGTTACTTTAGATTACAGTCCAGGTACTTTCGAAAATGAGGTAACTTATAACTTATATGATACAGACGGGATTGCCGTATTTTCAGACGGACCTTTCCCATTAGTAGGTGAGGCTGTTTATCAAGGAGTTGCGACTTGTCCACCTTGTCCATTACCAATGCAATCAAGCTTTATCGCAGACCCTATCGGAGGAACTTCAGCTACTATCAACTGGAGTGTTGTCTCTCCTGCTGTTTCTTATACTATTGAATATGGTCCAAATTGTTTTGAGCCAGGAGAAGGTATAGAAATGGTGGTTACTACTAATTCAGCTGAATTAACGGACTTAGAAGAAAACACTTTCTATAGTTATTATGTAACTGGAGATTGTGGTGCAGAAGGTTTAAGTAATACAGCAGGTCCTTTCTTTTTCGAAACGACTCCTGAATGTTTTCCTCCCTCTGATCCAGCAATACTATTGGTTGATGTAAACGATGCTTCTATTTCAATTACTCAAAATCCAAATACAGAGAATTATGTTATTGAATATGGCCCTGTAGGATTTGCACTTGGAGGTGGTTTTACTACCGCTCCTTTTAGTGGTAACTTAGGAATCATTAATGATTTAGAGCCAAACACGACATACCAATACTTTGTATATGGAGATTGTGGTAGTGCACAAAGTGAAGCAGTAGGACCTCTTTTCTTTACGACAGATTTACCTTGTCCGCCAATAACAGACTTTACAGTTACTGATATTACTGATAATTCAGCTGAATTATCATGGTCAGGTGCTGCTACAGCTATTGGGTATACACTCGAAATCGGTCATGCAGGATTCGAAGTAGGAAGCGGAATAATTACCTCTTCGACTGATCCTAATATCAGTTTAATAGGACTAAATCCTGGAGTTGCATACGATGTTTATGTCACTTCAGATTGTGATGTAGACGGAATGAGTATTGCAGCAGGTCCATTTAGTTTTGGTACAACAGGTGGAAATACTTGTACTTTCACTTTAGAGATGAATGACTCTTTTGGTGACGGTTGGAATGGTGCAAACATTACTGTAATGTCTGGCGATGTGACTCAGGTATTTACAGTAAATTTTGATGATAATAATGGTGATTTTAATATCGTAGAATTTGAAGTAACTGGAGGTCTTCCTTTAATTTTGACTTATGCACCAGGTACTTTTGAGAACGAAGTTTCTTACATTCTTTATGACAGTTCAGGAGAAATTATTTTAGAAAATGGGCCTTTTCCTCCAGTCGGAGAAATTTATAATGAAATAGCTCTTTGTAGCGGAGGTGCAGGCTGTAGTGTTCCTTTTGCAGAAGTAAGTAATGTACGCGCAGTAACAGCTGACATTGATTGGTTATCATCTGCTGATGCATCAGGATATACTGTAGAATGGGGTCCAGTTGGTTTCTCTCTTGGAACAGGTACAACAGCCATGACGACTGATACTTCGTACACAATTACTGGATTAACACCAAATACTTGGTACAATGCTTATGTAACTCCAGATTGTGAAGGTACAGGAACTGAGTTTTCTTTTGGTCCATTAGCATTCGAAACATATATCATTAACGATGTAGGTATTTCTGGTTTTGCTTCTCCTACTAATTTAGACTGTGTATTGGGAGAAGAAGATATCTCTGTACTCATCCAAAATTACGGACAAAATCCACAACAATTAATTCCTTTCTTCTATTCTTTAGATTTTGCAAACGCTTCTATTAATAATCCAGTTGATGGTTTATTCACAGGTGTTGTATCAAAAGATAGTTCTGAGGTAATTGATTTTGATAATACTTTTGATTTCTCTGAGCCAGGCTATTACTACTTCGAAGCATGGACAGAAATGGAAGGTGATGAAAATACATCAAATGATACATTCACTTATGAATTAATCACTGCTTATCCATTACCATTAAATGAGAATTTCAATAATATAACACAAGACTCTGGTTTACCTGACGACTGGTCAAGTCCT
>CAZQTE010000543.1:0-3638 GCA_964595615.1 uncultured Saprospiraceae bacterium | reverse complement strand
GAACAATGTGTTTCCTAAGTTGACGACATTCGACTTTGAGTCACCTTTTGAGTAGCTTACTGTGATTTACCAACCAAAATCACAAAGAGCCACCTAGTTAATAGACATAAAAAAAGCCTGACTAAATTCCTTAGGAATTTAGTCAGGATAAAATATCACGTCCGTTTCACGGCGTGACTAATTTGAGTTAAATCACATCCTAGAACCTTTCTTTATTCTTTAAATAAAGGTCGTTCAACCGCTTCTACTTTTTCCCGATACGCCTTCCAATCCTTATCAAAAAATGCGTTTACTTTTTCCAATGCTTCATTTATCTTCTCCTCTGACTGCTGAATAACAATTTCTGCTGTCGGGTTAGGTGCTCCACCTGATGAAGATAAATAACTATAAGTTCGCCAAACACTACTCATCAAAGCGGTATCATTACGACGAATGCCTTTTTGATTTTCTGGCGAAAGGAAAAGATATTCTAAAGTTTTTAAACTATCAGTAACAACTTTACCTAAGTCTTTGATTTGTGTTTGTGTGCTATCAGGAATATTGACTAGAGTTGAATTAACAAGTTTAACAGTCTTTTTAGCCTCCATAATACGATTAAAGCCTTCTGTTGCTCTTCTTATGTTTTCTTCAAAATCATCACGTGTCTTGATTTCTGCTTCTAAGTCTGACGTTGATTGCGTCACACGCGGGTCTGCCAAAACATTTACTTCTGTACTGTCTTTGCTGTCTCCGTATGTCATTACAATTTTGTACTTACCAGGGCGAACTTTTCTGCCAGAAGGTAAATCTGCATCCTTCTTCACTTCTCGGCGAGAAGGTGAACGAACACCATCTTTACGTAAATTCCAATAGATACGCTGCATCCCTGTATCGACTTTCGTTTTGTACATACGTACTGTATCACCAGCCATATTGATAATCGCTAATTTCAATTTATCTTTTTTAGCGGCTTTCTTCTCTTCTTTTTCTGGTGTTGCCTCTGCTTCTCCTTTTAACTTTTTCTTCTTTTTCTTAGAAATTTCTACTGGAGAACTTGCCTTTTCATCAGCTTCGGGTTTTACCCAAACAGTCAACATAGAGCCATTTCGTCTATTATCCCCGACAAAAGTTCCATCTGCTACAAAACGCGCACCTTTTACTGATAAATTGTAATTCAAATAAGCATCTGGCGCTGGAAAAGTCGCGAAATCCTGTTCTAAAACCTTTCCTTTTGTTTCCGCTATTTTTTGAAATGGTCTAGTATCATCTAAAACATAAGCAGCACGTCCGTAAGTTCCAATTACCAAATCTTTTTCACGTGGATGAATCTTCAAATCACGGGTTGGTGCTTGTGGATATCCATGCGTGTATTTATTCCAATTTGTACCACCGTCGATTGTAAAGTACAAACCATATTCCGTTCCTAACCATAGTAAATTAGGGACTTCTGGGTCTTGCGCAATTGCTAATGCGTGTCCTTCTACTTTATTTTCATCAACAATACGGCGATAAGTAGTTCCGTAATCAGTAGTATGATACGCCATTGGACGAAAATCATTCCTACGATAATCATTGACGATTACATAAGCCTCGCCAGCATTTTTTTCACTAGCAATAATCTGTGGAATCCACGAGTTTGCACGCGCTCCCGTTAAGCGACTAGCAGTGTTTGACCATGTTTTGCCACCATCTCGTGTTACTTGTAGGTTTCCATCATCTGTTCCTACCCAGATTACATTTTTATCTACAGAACTTGGTGCGATTGCAATAATGGTGGTGTGATTTTCGGCATTCGTATCATCTATTGTTAAACCACCACTTTCGTATTGTTTCTGCTTTAATGTGTCATTAGTCGTTAGGTCTGGAGAAATAATTTCCCAGCTCTGTCCACAATTTGTGCTTTTGTGCAAAAACTGACTACCAAAGTAGACTCCACAATTTTCAAATGGGTCTTGGGCTAAACCAGCATTCCAGTGAAAACGCAACTTAATGCCTTTTGGATGTACAGGTTTAATATAACTTCTTTGACCTGTTTCTGTATCGAGATAACTCATATTCCCGCCCTGAGACATTGCATACACATAACGTGCATCATCAGGTCGTGCCATAACATCAAATCCGTCACCAAAGTATAATTCTTGCCAGTCTTGATTGATAATACCGCCACTTTTCCAGACATAAGCAGGTCCGCGCCAAGAGCCATTGTCTTGCATTCCTCCATATATGTTATAAGGAACCTCCATATCATAATTGATGTGGTAGAATTGTGCTAATGGCAAATTCTCTACAAATCGCCATGTCTTTCCTCTGTCGCGAGAGATATTTAAACCACCATCATTTCCCTCTATCATGTAGTCAGGCTGCGTTGGATGCACCCAAAAAGCATGGTGGTCAGGGTGTACACCTGAATAGGGTTGAAATGGCAAAATTGTCTCAAAAGTCTTACCACCATCTTCACTCTTACTGACCACAGACCAGAGATTAAAAATGCGATTTTCATTCAATGGGTCAACAAATATATCTGAATAATAGAATGGTCTATTTCCAATATTTTTATCGGCAACTTGTGTCCATTTATCACCACCGTCGGTACTTTTCAACAAGACATTTTTCTTAGCTTCGGTGAGTGCATAAATGATATTTGGTTCACTTGGCGCTACCGCTAAACCAATACGCCCGAGTTCCCCTTTCGGCAATCCGTCTTTATCTGTGCGCTCTTTCCAATTCTCGCCGCCATCATAACTGACATAAAGACCACTACCCTTTCCACCTGAATTAAATGTCCAAGGTTTACGCCCAAACTCCCACATCGCAGCGATGAGTTTATTTGGATTATTTGGGTCAACAACAAGGTCTCCGATTCCTGTTGACTCATTGATATACAATGTTTTACGCCAAGTTTTTCCCCCGTCTGTAGTTTTATAAAAACCTCTATCCTTGGAGTCTCCCCATGCAGAGCCCATTGCACCTACATAAATAATATTGGGGTCATCTTTATGGATGATGATGCGGTGAATCAGACGCGTATTCTCTAATCCCATACATTCCCATGTCTTTCCGCCATCGATGCTTCTATAGATTCCTTCTCCGTAATTATGTGAATTACGAGGGTTTCCTTCTCCTGTTCCTAGCCAGATTTCAGCAGGATTATTTTGATTAATGGTCAGCGCACCTATTGATGCAGGTGCATGGTCATCGAAAATTGGTTTCCAAGAGATTCCTCCATTTTCAGATTGCCATACGCCTCCTGATGCCGTGCCGACAAAGATGCGCTCTGGTTGAGACAAATCAACATCGATAGTTGTGATACGTCCACTCATACCTGCGGGACCTATACTACGTGGCTTGATTTTCTCAAAAGGCTCAAGATTAATTTTTTGCGCGTTTATCTGCGGAATAAAGCATAAGAGAGTAAAAAAAAGAATGATATTTTTCATAGTAAGCATTGGTAAATTTTGGCTAATTTTCAGAAAGTACGAAGGTAATCAAGATTGTAGTTAAAATGAAATATCCTACTGATTAGACTTTGGACGAAAGATGTTAGATGTCCAAGCAGTTCCATATTATCAAAACTGCCGATTAATGGAGAACTTTAGGAAGGTTCATCACGAATGAAAAAATCATCGAAGTTATTTTCTATTTGGAATTCGGAAAAAAAT
>CAZQTE010000542.1:0-3640 GCA_964595615.1 uncultured Saprospiraceae bacterium | reverse complement strand
TCCCTAAGTCCAAGAATATCCGAAATATGAATACGATAATGAGTTCCACGAATAAGACCAAGACCACTACAGAAACACTACGCGCCATTTTAGTAGATGATGAAGCGAATTGCCTGAAAATGCTAGAATGGGAGTTGTCTGATAAATGCCCTGAAGTGGAGATTGTTCGAGTGTGCTCTACAGGAAAAGCGGGATTAATGGCAATAAAAGAAGAACAACCTGACCTTGTGTTCTTAGATATTGAGATGCCTTACCTCAATGGGTTTGAAGTCTTAGAATTAGTACCTGAGGTAAATTTTGATGTTATCTTCACTACAGCTTATGATAAATTTGCAGTACGTGCCTTTAAAAGTAGCGCGACCGACTATCTTTTAAAACCAATAGATGGAGATGAATTGAGAGTAGCAGTCGATAAAGTGTTAGCAAATCGTAAAGCTAAAACTCCCAATACGGACGTGAAGTTTTTATTAGAGCAATTAGAAGCAGCAAAAAGTAATAAGATAAAAAAGATTGCCCTACCGACCTTTGAGGGTTTGACATTTGTACATTTAGATGAAATTATCTATTGCCAATCAGATAATAATTACTGCCATGTCTTTTTGAGTGAAGGGCGTAAAATGTTGATTAGTAAGACTTTAAAAGAAGTTGAAGAAATTTTAAGTTCCGATTTGTTTTTCCGCGTACATAATTCTTATTTTGTGAATTTGAAAGAAGTGTCTAACTATGTCAAGGCGGATGGAGGCGCATTAATCATGACAAATGGTGATGAGGTTCGTGTTTCGCGTAGCCGAAAAGACCGATTAATGGAGCTTTTAACGACCTAATCCAATCTCTTTATGGACAATATCAACAAACTATTTCAAAGTAGGTTTTTGAAAGAAATTCCTTCTAAATACATTGAGGATTTTCATGATAATCATTTGAGGAGTAATCTGTTAAAATCGCTTTTCATTGACCGTTTGAGTTTAGTTTTCTTCATTCCTTTAATCATATTAAATTTTCTACGTTGGCAAGAGGGCGAATTTGCTCGTGACCCAATTTATTATTTAGCTGCTTTTAGTCATTTTACATTAATTTTATTACTCATCCCTTACTTTATTATTATTAACAAGAGAGAGGAAATAAAATCGGGGAAATATCCTATAGAAAAAGTCAAAAAATACCTTCATCTTACCCTATTTATCGTTATTTTTTCCCTATTGACCATGAGTTGTCACTCTTTATATGAGAGAAATTCTTTAGCCCTTTATGGTATTTTATTAGTCTTAACTAATATTGTTATTGTTTCCTATCCGCGTTTGCTTACAGTCATTAACATAAGTCTTTATCTAATTACAGTTGGTGTTGGATTATTATTACTAGAGAAAACTTTTATACAATCTGTCGTTTTCTTTCTTGAGTGTTCTGCCTTTGCGATTCCTATGTATGCCGTTTCTTTATTTCATTATAATAAACGAATAGAAGCTTTTTTATATGAGAAAGAATTAGAAGAAAAAAATAAGATTATTGAGACTTCTCTGACGGAAAAATTTGAACGTCAAATTGCAGAAGTAGAGATGACCGCATTGCGCGCGCAAATGAATCCTCACTTCATTTTTAATGCACTTAATTCTATAAAGTTATATGTCGTTAGTAATGAGCCAAAAACTGCCGCCCTTTATTTGACTAAGTTTTCAAAACTTATCCGAAGTATTTTGAAGAATTCTCAGTCCAAATTAGTTTCTCTCCAAGCGGAATTAGCGAGTCTTGAATTATACATTCAAATGGAACAGTTTCGATTTAATTTTAAATTTGATTATGAAATAAAAGTAGATGCGAATGTTGACCAAGATTTTACTGAAATTCCTCCAATGCTCCTTCAGCCTTATGTAGAGAATGCTATCTGGCACGGGCTTATGCACAAACATGATGGGAAAGGAGAACTCTGTATTCGTATCAAAATAAAGGATGGGAACTTAGAATTTATAATAGAAGATAACGGAATCGGGAGAGAAAAATCTATGAGTTTAAAAACAAAAACTAGAACAAAACATGAATCTCTAGGTATGCAGATAACTGCAGACAGATTAGCCATTGCTAATCGTTTATATGGAACGGAAGGACAAGTTAAAGTGATTGATAAAAAGGATGCAAATGCTAAATCATTAGGAACAAAAGTTATTTTTCTTTTGCCTTATGAGGGAGATTAAGCTCGCATTCCTAAACCCCAAATACTCATTGAATCTTACCATTTACCCTTTAAATAATGCAAACTACTAATCAAGGCAGAAAAAATGTGACTTTGCTAATATCTTTGGCGTATCAAACATCTAAAAAACAACTTATAAAACTCCAACAGCACAACGTAACCCTATTTTAATAAAAACCAAATTACTCCCCAAAAAACAGGATTACTTTCTTTTTTTAAGAGAATTAATGATTGAAATTATCCTGAGCTGTTATGAAAATCAATTTAATTATGTAATCAATTAAATTGTTCAAATTATCCGACTGTTAAAAGTTACCAATATGAAAGAGTTGTAAATGTTACATTTACAGCTCTTTTTCTTAGGATATTGTTGATATGATTGGACTTTGGACAAAAGATATTAGACTTTAGATGTTAGACTATTCAAGTGAAAAATCAATTTTTCGACTTTCTAAAATATTGATAGTCAATCAAATACGAATTACATTAATGTTACTATTCAGTAATCTAACATCTAAAATCTTTCGTCCAAAGTCTAATGATATGAGAAACTTACTTAAAAAGTGAATCCAACACTTACCTGTATCGCAAAATTGGTATCTATATGGTTTTGTTTTTCGCTTACGATACCCGTATTACTGCCTTCTTCCGCAACATTTACTCTATCGGCTTCATCATTGGTAATATCCGTAAAACCGATATTAGCGCGACCACCCACAAAAAGTCCTTTATTTAAAAAGAAAGAAGCACCACCTATCAAGCTGAAATCAAAAGTATTATATAGTTTACCAAAATCTTCTGTAAATTCAGAGTAGGCACCAAGACTACTAGGCAATATGACATTTTCGCCAGCTACATTAAGAGTATTACCCGGAGCAATAGCGTCATCAAAATTATCTCTGTTGTAGTTATAATTCACATTGAAGTCAAATTTATTTACATTAAAGGTTTGACCACTTAAACTTGTTTCACCATTAACAATTATTTGACCAACAGCAGTACTCCCAATAAGAATTCCTGCTTGTGCTCCAACAGATAATTCTACCCATGATGTCGGTTTGTAATAAAATGTAATAGGGATATCAATATAGCTATTAGTGACTCGAATAGAACTGCTGCGATTACCGTCGATTCTAAATAATTGACCAGTGTCTGATATTACACCAAAGACACCATCTCCATCGTAACGCAAACGTCCGCCCCGAATAGAATAGAGTAATTCCCCCCGGACTCCCATTAGTTCCGTAAATTTATAAGCGAAAATAGCACCGATGTGAAATCCTGTGTTTTGTGCTAATTCTTCGCCTACACGAACACTATCTGACTTGATACGATTAAAGTTCAAACCAGTTTTAAATCCATAGCCAAATTCTTGTGCTTGTAAGGACATACTAAAAACGACAAGAATGATAAGGGTAAATAATTGCTTCATTGTATTTTTTTAAAAGTTAG
>CAZQTE010000541.1:0-3640 GCA_964595615.1 uncultured Saprospiraceae bacterium | reverse complement strand
TAAAAAATGGAAATTGGAATTTTGTTAATACTAACCTTAATGTACGGATGCTTTTTTACCTCAATAGAGGAAGAAGAGACAAATAGGCAAGTTGAAAATTAGAAGGAAAAACAAAAAAGAGCTTCGATTTTTTAAAAATCGAAGCTCTCTCATTTTACCAATAAAAATCAAAAAAAGCGACTGTCAACCGTCAACTAAAAATCTAATTCATAACCATACTCATCAAATTCATGATTTTTCCGTACAATTCATGTGGTTTAAAAGGCTTTGGTAAGTAGTCGTTCATTCCTACTTCAAAGCATTTATCTTGTTCTTGTTTAGTAGAATTTGCCGTTAAAGCAATGATTGGAACATCACTATTTTCGCGGATTTTGCGAGCAGACTCTACACCATTCATCACAGGCATCTGAATATCCATAAGGACTAAATCATAGCCATGTTCACGGAATTTTTCTACACCAACTAAACCATTCTCTGCAATATCAACAGTCACTAAGTCAGACCAAGTCGTCAAGACCTTCTTCGTCGCAATTTGGTTTAAGAAGTGGTCTTCTACTAATAATATTTTAATTGGAACCTCTGGCGTATCACCTGTAATGATGCGCGTATGTTTTGCTGCTCTGACAGGCAAGATAACTTCAAAAATGCTACCTTTTCCAACAGTACTTTCGACTTTTAACTCCCCTCCTAATGTCTTCGCTAATTTAGCAACAATCGCTAAGCCTAAAGGACGTTCATCTGAGGCATCTTCTTCCGAATAAACTTCTAATAATCTATCAGAATCAGGAATGTCTTTCAATCTCTTATCAGCAATACCTTTACCTGTATCCTTGACAAAAAGATGTAAATTGAACTTGTCATTGCGCATATTCATCGCTTTGGCTTCCAATGTTACTTCTCCTCCTTCGTCTGTATAACGAATGGCATTGTCCATAAGGTTGTAAAGTATTTGTGTCACTTTGCGCTGGTCACAAATCACTTTTTCTGGCAACATATCATCTGCAAATAAACCTAAGTCTAACTTAGCATTATCCGCTTTGATTTTTGAAGAACGGTGCATACTCTGCAAGAAATCACGTAAGTTGAATTCCTCTTCTTCAATTTTTACATTATCAGAAACTAAGACACTAAAGTTCAATAAATTATTTATTGCAATTGATAAATCATCTACCGAAGTCTTCAAGTTGCCAACATATTCTTGTTGCTGACCATTGATGCGTGTTTTTTCTAACAAATACATCAAATTCACTATCGAAGATAGCGGCGTCCGAATGTTGAAACTCATTTCCGAAAGCGCGTCTTCCTTTATCTTTGCAGTACGATTTTGAATATTTTTTTCAATAATCAATCGCTCTGTCAATTTACGCTCAGTAATGTCCTGCATCGCACCGATAAGCAATAATTTTTCCGTCAACTCATCATAATTCACCTTCGCTTGCACGCTGATGTATTTGATAGTACTGCCTTCCAAAATAATGCGGTGTTCGGTCGTGTGTAATTTACCGTCCTTGGCAGCATTCTCGAAAAACTCTTCCGTTTTCGGGCGGTCTTCCATGTGTACGTAAGACATGTAGTCCGACAAACTTGGTTTGATGCTACCTGGTTGGAAATTAAAAATTCGGAAAACCTCATTTGTCCATTTCATCTCGTTATTCACGATATCCATTTCCCAGTTTCCGAATTGCGCCATTTCCTGCGCTTCGATATATCTTTTTTCGCTAATCGCTAAATTATGCGCAGCGTCTTCTAATTTTTGTTGCTCTTTGAATCTTTGTAAAGCATAGCGGACAGAACGTCCAAGAAGTTTACCGTCAAATTGTCCTTTGACCAAGAAATCTTGCGCTCCAGCTTTTACAGCTTGATTACCAATGATTTCATTATTCATGCCTGTCATCACAATCACGGGCGTATTTTCACATCGTTCTAAATATTTTGTCAAAGTCTTAAAACCATTACTATCAGGCAAAGAAAGGTCTAGTAAAGCCAAATCAATTTCGCGATTGCTCAATATTTCTGTGGCATCATAGAGTGTTTCTGCATGGTGTAACTCGACTTTCATCGCTGCATCCTGCAAGTAAATGCGGATTAAATCTACATCTCCTGGATTATCCTCGACTAAGAGTATATTCGTTTTATATTTAGTATTCATATGTGAAAAATTGGGAGGTACCTGTGTGTGTTATTGCTTTTGAAAAAATGCCATGATTAGAATTAGGTAATTCTAAATGGTCTTAGTTTTTATCGCATTGTACCTGGTAAAATAGCTATGGTCAACCAGAAATCTTCTATTTTTTGAATGATGTCAAAGAATCTGTCAAAGTCAACTGGCTTATTTATATAGCAGTTAACATGAAGGTCGTAGCTCTTCAAAATATCTTGTTCCGCATTTGATGTAGTCAATACGATAACAGGAATACGACGCAAGTTTTCGTCGGCTTTGATTTCTGCTAATACCTCGCGACCATCTTTTTTTGGAAGATTTAAATCCAAAAGAATAATATCAGGTGTAGCTGCATTTTCGTAGGGTGGACGACGGCGTAAGAAATGAATGGCTTCAACGCCGTCCATTACTACATCCATTTGATAGGTTAGTTTTCCTTCTTTGAAGGCTTCTTGTGTTAATCTAACATCGCCGGGATTATCTTCAATTAGAAGAAGATTTATTGGTCTTGACTTCTGTGACATGGGAGTTGGTTTGTTCTAAGGGAATTGATAATAAATAATAAGCAAAATGGGTAGTTTATTTTTTACTGGTTCCCTAAATATTTAATTTCTTTCCAAAGGGGAATAATTTTTGAAACGGTCGCTTATCTTTGCGGCGTATTCATCAAATAATAATTATGCAAACTCTAAGCCAATTTCAAGATTTATTCTATAAATATCTTGCAGAGAATCAATTCGATAAGTCTCCGACAGAACTTTACGAGCCTGTGCGCTATATCCTCAATCTGGGAGGAAAACGCATGCGTCCATTATTGGCGCTGATGGCACACTCCGTTTTTAGCGATGATTTTGAAAAATCTATGCCTGCCGCCTTTGCGGTAGAGGTATTTCACAATTTCACTTTAGTCCATGACGACATCATGGATGAAGCCCCTTTGCGTCGGGGGAAACCGACTATTCATGAGCATTTTTCTCAAAATCACGCCATTCTCTCAGGTGATGTGATGTTAATTTATGCCTATGAGTATTTGCGATACGTGGAGAAAAAAGAATTGTTGGGAGAATTGTTGGCTTTATTTAATAAAACAGCGATTGAGGTCTGTGAAGGGCAACAAAATGACATGAATTTCGAGACGCGAGATGATGTTAGTTTGGATGAATATCTGAAAATGATTGAATTCAAAACAGCCGTTTTGTTAGGTTGTTCCTTAGAAATGGGCGCGAGAATCGGTGGCGGAAGCCCCGAAGATGCCATGCATTTATATGAATTTGGTCGCAATGTTGGTTTGGCTTTTCAGATGCAAGATGACCTTTTAGACACTTACGGCGACCCTGAAAAATTTGGGAAGAAAGTAGGCGGTGATATTATTCAAAATAAGAAGACTTACCTTGTTTTGCGTGCTTTGGAATTAGGGAATGAAGCGGATAAAAATGAATTGAACGCTCTCCTGCAAACTGTGACAAAAACAGAAGCAGA
>CAZQTE010000540.1:0-3645 GCA_964595615.1 uncultured Saprospiraceae bacterium | reverse complement strand
ATGTACAGTATTTTTAAGAAAGAAATCAATGCATTTTTCAGTTCGCTGATTGGCTATATTGTTATCGGGGTTTTTCTGGTAACATTAGGTTTGGTGATTTGGGTTTTCCCTGATACTAGTTTACTCAATTATGAGTATGCGACCCTCGACCAGTTGTTTGATATTGCACCAATTATCTTCACTTTTCTAATTCCCGCATTGACTATGCGCTCTTTCTCTGAGGAAAATCAGACGGGGACTATTGAGTTATTAGTCACGCGTCCATTGACTGATTTGCAAATTGTATTGGGGAAATATTGGGCAGTAATGCTATTACTTATTTTTGCATTAATCCCGACTCTGTTATACTATTACACGGTATGGGAATTGGGTTCACCGCGTGGTAATTTAGATAGTGGCGCAATTATGGGTTCTTACATCGGCTTGGTATTTTTGGCAGCCTGTTTTGCTGCAATTGGATTATTCGCTTCTTCACTTACAAAAGACCAAATATCCGCATTTATATTAGGTTTATTCCTTTGTTTCCTTTTTCATTGGGGATTTTACTTCTTCTCAAAACTTCCAATTTTTGTAGGTCGCGTAGATGATGTCGTGCAAATGTTTGGAATAGATGCACACTATATTTCTATTAGTCGTGGGGTGATTGATACGCGAGACATCATATACTTTTTGAGTGTTGTTGCCGTGTTTATTGCAGGTACTGTAACTGCATTGGAGAGAAGAAAATGGTAAGAAAAGTTGCAAATTGCAGACATTTTTAAATTCTCTGCACTCAAATTTCAAGTTTACAACTTTTACAACTTTTACAACTTTACAACCTTTAAAATATGACTAAGCGAACCAAATCGCTCATAAATTTAGCTCTCATCATCGGTATTGCCGTGTTTTTAAACATCTTAGGTGGTGCGGTGCATACCTATTTTGATTTAACAGAAGAAGGACGCTACACATTAACTAAACCGACTGTCGAATTAGCAGAAAGTTTAGAAGATGTAGTCTATTTTCAGGTGCTATTGGAAGGTGATTTTCCTGCTGGATTTAAGCGTTTGCAACGCAGTACTCGTGAAATGATTGAAGACTTTCGCTCACATTCTGGTTATGTTGAATACTCTTTTGACAATCCAAATGAAGGCTCAATCGAAGATGTAAATGCGAATAGAAAGCAACTCTCTGAAATGGGAATTACTCCTGTTAACCTTCGTGTGAGCACTACCGAAGGTATGAAGCAAAATTTGATATATCCATACGCAATTATCACCTATTTAGGTCGCACAAAGACTGTAAACCTTTTAGAGCCAGAGTCTAATCTTAATCCAGAGATTACACTAAACAACTCTATCAGTCTTTTGGAGTACAAATTTGCAAATGCAATTCAGCAACTAAAACGAGCAGATAAGCCGATATTGGCCTATCTTAAAGGACACGGAGAGTTATCAGAATTACAAACGAAAGACCTCACTAATGCTTTGCGAGGCAACTTTGAAGTTGGCTTTTTAGGAATAGATAGTATTCCAGCTATTCCTGAACAGATTGACATGTTAATGGTGGCAAAACCAACGCAACCATTCAGCGAGCAAGATAAATTTAAGATAGACCAGTACATTATGAATGGTGGTAAGGTATTGTGGATGATTGACCGTATGGCTATGAATTTGGATAGTTTGCGCGGTGTACCTTATTTCGTGCCACAGGATTATCCTTTGGGTATAGAAGATTTGTTGTACAAATATGGCTTTCGCGTCGAACCTAACCTTTTGGCAGATAGACAATGTAGTAAAATACCACAGGTAGTTGGTAGACAAGGAGACCGTCCTCAATTTGATATGTTTGATTGGTTTTATCATCCAATCGTGACGCCTCCAGAAAACAATCCACATCCAGTGGTAAAGAGTTTGAATGGGGTAAATATGTTATTTCCAAGTTCGGTAGACACAATTCGGACTAAGTTTCCGACAAAAAAGACCATACTTCTGACTAGTTCTCGCTTTAGCAAATTACAATATTCGCCTGTACGCGTTAGTTTTGATATTTTGCGTTATCAGCCAGAAGCAAGTTGGTTTAATAAAAAAGAAGTACCTGTAGCAATCATGGCTGAAGGTGTTTTTTCTTCAGCCTATGCCAATAGAGTAAGTGAAGAAATGAGTGCTTCACTAAAAAATCTTGGAAAACCATTTAAAGACCAAAGTGTACAAAATAAAATGGTGGTTATCTCGGATGGAGATGTAGGGAAAAATCTCTTGACAGCGGAGGGTGGTTATAAACCTTTGGGTTTCAATGCATTTACGGAAAAAACATACGCAAATAAGGACTTTTTGGTAAATACCATAGAATATCTTTTCGATGATAAAGGTGTCATCGAAGCACGCGGAAAAGATGTAAAACTGCGTCTAATGGATAAAGCTAAAATCGAAGAAACAAGGGGTTTATGGCAATTTGTTAATATTGCCCTACCCTTAATTTTCTTAGGCATTTTTGCATTTTTATTCATCTGGAGAAGACGCCGAAAATATGCTAAAGAGTAGACAATGTTTCTACGGCAAACCATGAGAAACTGACATAAAAAATGAACTAGACTAAAACTAATATTCTATAAAACTCTAAGCGATAAGCCGCCTAAGAGTTTAAAATTTGAAGCTATGAAAAAATCAACTCTCATTCTTTTGCTCCTTTTTCTTGCATCAGGAGCGGCAACTGTTTGGTATTTACAACAGCCAGAGAAAAAATCAACTAGTTTGATTGACGCTGATGCTGATTTTAGAATAAGTGATACCGACCAAATTGGTAAAATCTTCTTGGCAAGCCGTATTCGTGGAACTCAGTTTGTACTTGAGCGGAAAGGCGATGATTGGTTTGTAGAAGATACCATTCCTGTTTATCCTGAGATTGTTACTAATCTAATGACGGCAATTCGTACGATGAAAATTAGATACCGTCCTGCGAAGGCTGCCATTCCAAATATTGCCAAAGACCTAGCTGTAGACCAAGTAAAAACGGAAATCTACGACCGACAAGGCAATCTTATGAAAGCTTATTATGTGGGTGGTGAAACTAGTGATGCGCGTGGAACTTATGTCATAATGGAAGGTAGTGAAAAACCTATGGTGATGCAAATCCCCGGGGTGACAGGAAGTTTTAAAGTACGCTATGATTTAGGACTATTGGATATCATGGATAAAGCTATCTATCGGGAAGACCCTGAGCAAATTGAATATGTCAGTCTCGAATATCCAAAACAGCGCAATAAATCCTTTATACTTGACTTAAGTAGTGGAAAAGCAGAAGTAGTACCATTTTATAAAACAACGCCTCGAATTAATCGCCCTGTAGACGAGGGGCAAGTACAGCGGTATCTTCAAAATTTTGAAAAGGTAATTGCAGAAAGCTTAGTAAGAAACAGGAATGGAATAAGTGCATTTGATGATACAATTCCTTTCTGTACATTGAAAATTCGTCGTAAGAATGGAACGACGAAAGACATTATCTTTTACCCGCGCGACACACAGGATATTATGTCAGGGGATAAAATTATACAAATTGAGAAATTTGCTTTATCAATAGATGGTGATTATGATATTATGCATCTAGCGCAGTTAATTTTCACCCAGAAGCTTTTTGTTGGATACGAGGGGTTCTTTTAAAAATTAT
>CAZQTE010000539.1:0-3663 GCA_964595615.1 uncultured Saprospiraceae bacterium | reverse complement strand
AGAGAAGAGCGAGGCGAGAGTTCGCTTAACGAAAGTTTAACTTCTCAGCTTGCGCCTGACACCTCTCTCTCTTTTATCTAATACTCTGTAGATTATCGTATCCATAGTTTTTACCCTTGTGCCAATAAAATAAACCTGATTTCCATGAAGAGATTTCGTCTACTTACTTTTTTCTTGTCAATCGCTTTGCTCAGTATTTCTTGTAATTCTGACCCAAAACTTGCCTATCCTGCTGATAGTAGTGAGCAATTATTGTACGACTTTTTTAATGATATCAGACTGCAAGTTTCAGTATTGGAACCTGGCAGAAAGCAACTAAAAGGTTGGACAAGAGAGACGAAACAATATCTCGAAAATACGCGTGCGCAGAAGATGTATAAGACGGCAGGATTGTATTTTGAGTTAAATAAAAATCGAGAAAAAGGTGCACATGACTACGCTGACCGTTTCTTTGATAATGGTTGTCAAATTCACATCATCGTTTATCCGCCTGAACAACACGAACGCTATTCTGCAAATATCGGACGCCGTAAAACCTACGGGCGTCAATTAGGAAAGCATTTTGTTTTGTATCAAGTCTTCACTGCACAACCCGAAAACCCTGCATTAGAAGATGATATCAAAACAATTATAGAAAGTGTTATGGAAAAGTATGATCCAGAGATGAGAGAGTAATATTTCGACCCTGCTAATACTTATGAAAATTGCAGCCGCCATAAGCAAAAGCAAGGTCTATAATGCCAATTATCCTTTCTATTGAAGGTAAGATATTCTTCAAAAATGAAAGGACATAGAATGCATTCTCTTTGAAATATTTGTTTCTATTGGCAAAGGAACATCTTTTTCGCATTTTAATTAGTATTTTGGTGTTTAAATTGATAACTGAAATCCTACTCGCCATGCCTAAAATATTCTACTTCTTATTATTTCTATCTAACATCGCCCTTGCTCAAACAGAACCTTCCTTCCAAAGCCGTTTCTTCTTTGAAGATGCTGTCGGTAATAAAAATACTTTATACTGGGGAACGGATTTATCCGCAACATTGGGTATTGATTCTGAATTAGGAGAAGTTCTTATTGATGAACCTTTTGATAGTGTTTTTGAAGTAAGAGCGACTCTTGACCCTTATTTTTCTGGTGACTATACGGCCAATCCGATGGTTGTACCTTCTCAGGATTTACCTGACCAGTTTGATTGTGATGTCTCAAATGGAGGTTTTTTTTATATTTTGATGTCCTTAAGATATCCGCCAGTAACGATTACTTGGGATAATGCGGATTTTAATGATATTTGTCGTTTGACTTCATATTTTACCCCGATTGAATACAATCTTGTTGATACTCCTGATGATGATTTTTGGCTATGTTCTCCAAATGTTTGTTTAGCAGAGAGTAATTCTTTTCAATTTGACTTCTTACCAGAGTCTTATGGTTGTCTAAATGCACAAGATTTTGGTATTTATCGGACGGAAGAATTAAATAATGGAGTTTTAGATACTCTAAGAGGTCTTATTTATGAAGGTCCTATTTCGCAAACTAGTTTTGGACCTTGTACTTATCTTGTAAGTGATATTGACAGTTCCCCAATTACAACAGAAATAGAAATCTACCCAAATCCTACATCTGATATAATTAAAATCAAAAGTCAGAATAATGTGGATTGGGAAAGAATGGAAGTTTTTACATCTCAAGGAGAGCGAAAATCAAGTCAAATAATAGAAAGTGACGAATTTTCTTATTCATTTAGAAATTATCCCACAGGCATTTATTTTCTGAAATTTCTTGACTCTAAATCACATGTGATATATAGCAAGAAAGTGATTAAAATGTAGAACAAAAAAAATCCCGAATTCTCATCACAAGAATTCGGGATTTTTAATAGGCTGTCATTTGAACTATTTCATATACTCCGCCTTAATCTCTCCAAAATTCGGCAACTTCTTATAGTGCCATTTTTTCAAGATAACACCGTCTTTAATCAAAAGAACTCCAGGATTAGAGCGAATGATAGTTTTCAATAGAATATCATCTGCTGTGTAAATCGGATAAGTTCCCGCTGTTGCTTTCGTAAAACTCTCTAATTTAATCGCATCAGAAGGTGCAGTAATCGCGTAAACACGTGCACCTGCTTCCTGAGCTGCCTTCGCTACAGGATTGACTACAGAAGTCCATTTCTGTACATAATCATCTTCGAAAGAGTAAGTGTCGCGAGTTACATCGCGAGGAGTAATACCTGCTACAGACTTAGTAATTTGTGCCACTTCATCGACCATAGTCGTATCCATAACATAAGTTGTGTCTTGCACCACAAAAGTCTCTGTACCACGCTTATCTTTAATCTTGTAAGCAACAATCATCAAACTGTAGCCTTTCTGTTCTAATAAGTCCGCAGTCACATCATTTCCATCTGCATCTGCTACTTCAAACTCACTCAACTTATCAATTGGAATAACTGGTTCACTGACATCTTGTTCCAAATTCCATTCTTCTTTTGGATAGTTACGGAATTCTTTCAAGTACTGTGCATAAGGAACTTTCAAAGTCTGTCCAGTTTCCTTATTGGTGACGATGTAATTTAGAATTTCAGTATTTGCCATGGCATCTTCTTGTGCCGCTTTTTCATTGTACATATCCGCTGCCTCATGGAATGGACGGAAATCAACCTCCGGAATATTCCAAACAAAATTGCTGATAGAGTAGAAGAACAACAGTATAGTCCATACTAATATGGTGATATTACGTCCCATTTTCTCTTCCATACCGTCCAAAACAAATGCCCCAATAGCGAATAGAACAACTGGTACTAATATTACCCAACTCATCAATCCTAAAGAAACAAACAAGAATACAAAGTACAGCGCACTAACAAAAGCCGAAATGCCCATTGCAGCCTTTGTATTCAACTGATGAAAAGACTTTGTAGTGAAAAGGAAAATAAAGGCAGGTATCATCAAACCACAGTCCTTGAGGAAGGATGTATAAGGTTTTAATTTTAAGAAATCACCAAAACAACCACAGTCCGTGACGCGCATTTGTGCATCTTGGAAGTCGCCCCATTTAGCAAAATCAAAGAAATTTGCATCATTAGGTACATAACCCGTCAAGTGCGTAAATCCTGTGAGGAAAGTAAAGAAAACCATGAGGATAAAGAATGTCCAAGCGGTAAACTTAGGTTTCCAGCCAATGATAAGCGCAATACCCAAAATGATTTCTAGAATAATCATCACAACAGAAAATCCATTTTGGTACTCTGTTAAAAATGGAAATATTGGTGCGATGAAAGACAACCAAGTCTCAGAAAAAGTAGACTCAAACTGAGCAAAATATTGCTCCATTTTATAAGCTGTACCTAATGGGTCAACTGCCTTGACAGCACCCGAAAAGATAAACCATGCACCACAGAAATTTTGTATTAAAGTCAGTGGAATGCTCTTTACTTTGTCGGTAAGAGACATCATCAAGCCTGTCAAAACAACGGCTGTGACGGCAAACATGATTATGAGAGTAGTTAAAGTCATATTTTGTATTTTTTGTTTTCTGCCAAATCTGGTTACCTGATTAGGTGAAGAACGATTTTTTGAATTTTAGACAATTTTTTGTCCAAATTCTACGTTTTTGCCGCAAATATAAGCCAAAACGAACATTTACAAGCATTTTCAACTT
>CAZQTE010000538.1:2478-3683 GCA_964595615.1 uncultured Saprospiraceae bacterium | reverse complement strand
CAAATTTTGCTAATATTTCTCACATAAAAGAATATTATTGCATCATTTTCGAGACAAATAATTTAAATATACTACTTATCTATCCCTTTAAAGTTTTTAATCTTATAAAGTTTAGCTTTTTCGATATTTTAATGATAATATAATTTATTTGTTATTACAGAATTCAAAAAATGCGAATAATCTTCTTCAAAGAAGTAGATTTCATCCTTTATTAATTCTTTTCCCCAACAAAAAGCAAATTCTCCTATTTATCCCCTAATTTCGCAGCGGCAATAAGCTATTTTCAATGTTTATGCGTTTAGTAACGACGAAATGATGAGATATTTTCTTTTTTTAATCCTTTTACTTTTAGCTGAATTTGCAGTGGCGCAAAGACCAGGAATTGGTTCTATTGGACGCGGCGGCGGCGGTGGTGGTGGCAGCGCGCCTTCGAGTAAGGAAGTAGCACGAGACACTTCTGATGTTTATTATTTTTTTGCGAGTAATTTGGGACAAGATTATCGCCTATCAGATACTTTATTAGCACCATATTTTTTGCAGTACGACCCTATTCGTTCACAGGATTTACCTTTTGCACATATTGGTTTGCCAGGGTCAGCGGCGCATCCTCTGACTTCTCAGATTCCATTCCGTCGAGGTTTGGATGTTGGTATGCATGCTTATGATTTGTATCGGGCATCAATAGATAGAATAAGATATTACAAGGTTGAGCAAGCTTATACGCGTGCGTTTTTCTCACAGGGTGCAACGCAGGAAGAGACGACTTTTGGGGCAGAGTTTGCGCGTGAATTTGAAGGTAATTTTACTTTATCATTTGACTATCGTCGTCAGTCACATGAAGGTTTTTATCAAAATCACTTTGCTCAAAATTCCGCTTTGACCGTCAATGGCTGGATACATTCTGATAATAATCGTTATCAAATTTTCTTCAATGCACTCTCCAATACGAATGATCATTTAGAAAATGGTGGCATTTCAGAATTGCCTACAAATGTAGATAATGAAGTTGCTATTGATAATCCTGTATTAGCTACTACTTATCTTTCCGCCGCTGCCAGAGCGCAAAATCGCTACGCGGAACGCAGCTTTAATTTCAAGCACTTTTATAAATTAAACCGAAACAAAACGGACTCTCTCAATCGAGGAACACGCGCCTTCACACTCGTACACGAGGCAACTTACGCTAAAAATACTTATAAGTTTAC
>CAZQTE010000538.1:0-2378 GCA_964595615.1 uncultured Saprospiraceae bacterium | reverse complement strand
GCGCATTTAGGCTTATTGGGTTCTGCGGGTGATTATCGGGTGGACGGAGATTTGTCTTTTGACCTTGGAAAATTAGGGCAATTATCGGCATCTGCTACACAACAATTGGCACAGCCGACTATCATTCAAAACAAGTTTTATGTGTCACAAAAGTTGGTTTATGAAAATGATTTTAGAAAGTCTTTGAGTACAGAATTAGCAGGAACTTACAGTTTACCAAAGATTGGCTTTAAAGGAGAAGTTTCTTATCAATTACTCAATAATTATATTTATTTCGATACTTTAGCAGTTCCGCAGCAGGCTGAGGAGGCAATTAGTGTAGGACGTTTAACGATACAGCAAAATGTAAAATTGGGTGGTTGGCATTTGGACAATCAGGTAACTTTACAGCAAACCAGTTCAGATTTTGTGCGTATTCCGCCGATTTATAGCACGCATAGTTTGTATTACGAGGGCAGTATTTTCAAGAAGGCGGCTTATGCGAAAATTGGTTTAGACTTGCGTTTAAATTCGCCTTATAGCCCTTATGGGTTTCAGCCTTTGAATGGGCAATTTATCACGCAAGACAATCAAACTTTGAATTGGCAGCCGATTACGGATGCTTTTTTAGGCTTGAAAGTGAAGAAATTTAGATTTTTGTTGCGTTATGGGAATTTTATTCCTTTGTTGACGCGTAAGGATTATTATTATCAAGTGGCGGATTATCCTGTGCCGCATGGGTATTTGAGGTTTGCGATTGCTTGGCAGTTTATTGATTAAATGGGAGATTTTAGACCTTTTCAAACAAATCATTCATCGTTAGTGCTTGATCAATCAAGCCGATAGAATGTTGGTTAGGTAAAAGAGGGAAAGAACTCAAAAGAATCAAAAATATCTGTTTCCTCGTTTTTGTAGCGGCTTTAAAAGTCGCTGCCTTAATCCTCAATGATTGCGCATAAGCTTTTGTCATGATGTACTCTTGGTTGTAAAATTTCAGTTCTACCAGATTGATAACATGATCATTTCTGTCAATTAACAAATCAACTTGACAACCCGGATAATTCTCATTTCCCTTAACTGAAAAAGTAGAAGCCTCGGAGTAAATACCACCAATACCCAATGCCTTTTTTATCTGCTCAATATGCTTTAACCCTATACTTTCAAAAGCATAACCACTCCAACTTTTCCAAGCTTGCGTTTGGCTTAATTTTTTCCAAGTTCCGCTACCTTCACTTCTATTTTTCTCGATAAATTTCAAGTAGAATAAAGTATATTCATCTGTCAAACGATATTGCAAATCCCGTTTCTTTTTCCCGAAAGCGTAGTAAGGTCGAACAAAACCAGAATGTACCAACTCTTCAATTACTTTAGATGTGCTTCCGCCTTCGGATAATTTTCCTAATTTGACTATTTCTTTCCGAGTTAGCCCCTCGCGTTTATTCGCCAACAATCGAATGATTTTGATATGCTCTTCAGAATTATCAAAAAGTGCGGGATAAAGCAGCGAAAATTCATCATTTAACAGCCCCGTTTTAGAAAAGCAAAGCGCATCGATATTTTGAACAGCACTCTTTCCGCCCTCAACTTCTTTTAAATAATGTGGGATTCCTCCAATTGCCATGTATAATTGTAAGACTTGATAGCGGTCTATATTGGGGCTAATCGTTTTTAAAAAAAGTTCCGTTTCAAATAAATTGAAAGCTTCCAAACTTATACGACGTGTAATTCGATTATGCAAACCACCTTTATCTCTCACCACTTTTTGTATCATCCAAGAGGCTGCCGAACCGCAGATAACGACGATTATGTTTTTATGAATCGCCCAACTATTCCAAAACCAACTTAATCCACGCAGAAAACCTGATTTTCGTGTTGCCATCCACGGCAATTCATCTAAAAAAACAACCGTTTTTTGCTTAGTTTGCTTTGTTTCTAAAAATTCAGATAAGAGATAAAAAGCACTCAACCAACTGTCAGGAGGGCTAATAGGTAAAGGACTTTTAGAATACTTGGAGAGTTGAATGGCAAAATTTTGTAACTGTTCTTTTCGGGGGGCATATTGAATACCTGTCATTTCAAAGGCTATGTAGTCTTTATAAACAGTTTGTACTAAAAAGGTCTTTCCAACTCTTCTCCGTCCAATAATAGAGACTAATTCTGCGGCATTTGAATGTAATGCTTTCTCTAAAAGTTCTTGTTCTTCAATGCGTCCAATTAATTCTTGTTTCATTCTTAGATACTTAGCGATAAGTAGACAAAATAAGTAGACAAAATAAGTAGATATAGCTGGGTATAAATTTTATATCCAGCGACATCTGTCAAATATACACACTTATCGCTGACTATAAAAATTATTACCATTAAAAAACAAGCAAAATAGTAACTACACAAAATGGGAT
>CAZQTE010000537.1:0-3704 GCA_964595615.1 uncultured Saprospiraceae bacterium | reverse complement strand
TTAGCTTTTGACCTTGGCAGCTAAAGCAGCCGGTACTTTTACATTATTCCAAATACCTTAGCGTATTTCAATAATTCGCCTTGGTTACTAATTTTGATTTTACCCATTAAGACTGCCATCATCGGGTTGACTTTTTTAGTCACAACACCCACTAATGTATCGTTGCTTGTTTTAACCACACATTTTGGCTCGCCATTTAGACCCTCTGAGATTTCTAAATTACCGTCACAAACCTCTGCTGTATACTGTCCGCCGCCTTCGCCGCTGATGTCAAAGTGGAAGTTCGTTTCTACACCTTCTAAAACTGCTGGGTCTACTTTATCCGCAAGACCTACTATAAATTCTGTTGCTGTCATCTTTAATTTTGAATTTTGAATGCTGAATTTTGAATAACCAAAATGATAATCCAAATTCATATTAGACCTTTTTACATAATAATTTAACCAAATTGAAAAAGTCTTTATTCCGTTTAAGAAACGAATTTTTAAATTCCGTAGCGAAGGCTATGCAATAGAAAAATTAATTCCTTAAACGAAAAAATACAATTATCACTTTAGTTAAATTATCATATGAAAAGGTCTATTCTTTTATTGTTTTGTCAAATTTGAGAATTTTTTTTTACAATCAAGAAAAGTAAAGGATAAAGTCTCAATTATATCCGACGAATTACTGTTCGTCTACTATCAGCTGACAACTGTCAACTTCGTTTTTAACCAATCATAAAAATAATCAAACACTTCTTGTTGTTCGACTTCGTTATGTATCTCATGATATAGACCCGGGAATTTCTTGTAAGTCACATCACCCTTCAGTTTGTTTGCGAAAGCTTCGCTGGCTGGTTGGCTTGTTACTTTGTCTGCTTCACCGTGCATAATGAGCAAGGGACAAGGCGTATCTCCTTGATAATCAATCAAGTATTGTCCTGCGTCCATCATGCCCATACCTGCCTCTGCCGAGACCTTATCGTGTACCAAATCATCTGCTACATAAGCATTTGTAATGGCTGGATTAGAAGAAACAGCAGTTACATCTAATCCACTTGGTTGAGTGAAACCAGGTGCAATATTGCGCATCATTTTACCCAAAAATACAAGAACAGGAGACGGTTTAAATGCTAATTCAATCCAAGGACCAGTCACCATTGCCGCATCTACTTGCGGGCGCTTGCGTACTAGGTAATTGAGAACAATATTACCACCTTTACTGTGTCCATAGAGAACCATAGGTACATCTGGATAGCGTTTTTTTGTTTCTGCAATCAGCGTATCTACTTCGTCTAGGTAATCTTCGTATTTACGAAAATGTCCACGCTTACCACCTGATTTTCCATGACCGCGATGGTCATTACCTATCATAGCGATTTGATTACCGTTTACAAATTCGGCAACATGGTTGTATCGATTGATGTGTTCGCCCATGCCATGGACGAGTACAAATACTGCTTTGGGAGAATCGACCGACCAATCTTTTGCATAGATATCGAGTCCATCGTCGGTTCTCCAGTTAAATTCTGTTGCCATTTTGTTTTGTTTTGGAAATTCGTCATAGACGAAAATAGACAGCTTCTTAATAATCTAATCTTTTTCCGTCTTTGTATTGAATAACTTTTGCTGCTGGATAGTTTACTAAAAGACTATTACGCATATAATCATCTGCGTCTTCGTATATTTTAAAGTCACCTAGCATGTAGCTAAATTTAGTTACTTTAACTACATCCATTGCAATGTTGCCATGTTGTGTGAAAATACGATGCTCCATCGAAAGTGGTTTTGCGCTTTTCCAAATTTCGATTTTAAAACCCGAATAATTATCAGGTATAGCAACCGTACTATTTTCTGTTTCGGTATTAATCCGTGTCTCTCCGATGATAGCGCCATTTCCCCCAGAAGGAGAAAAAGGGTCTGTCTCTGTACTTGTAGACTTTAAGTTTTCTTTCTGTGTTTCTATTACTTCCTCGATTTCTGCTTCCTTAGTTTCTACTGTTGTTTTCACTTCTTGTGTCTCGATTACAGTATCAACTACTTGAGTGTCTACTTGAGTGTCTACCTTAGTTTCAGTCTCTTGAGGACTTACTGTTGCTTTTTTCGTCTCAAATTTTTCTTTTTCCTTCTCTTCTGCTTCTCTTTCTTGTCTGCGTTTTTCTTGTTCTTGCAGTTCTTTCTCTATTTCTATTGGTGTTTTCTCACCAGCCTTTATTTCTACCACTTCTTGATTTAATACCTCTTGTAGCATGATTTCAAACTGCTCTGCTTCGATAATACGCTCTAAAGAACGTTTATCTTCGGCATCTTTAGAGAAACCAGTAATTTTTAATTCTGTACGACGATTTTTTTGATGTTCTTCATCCGAACACTTTACACCGTCCTTACATCTATTGACTAAAGTTGTCTCTCCGTATCCTTTGGCTTTGATACGTTTGACATCAATTTCTCCTTTGTCAATGATGTATTTTACAGCAGACTCTGCACGAGATTGACTTAATTTTTGGTTGTATTCTGCTTTTCCGCGTGCATCTGTATGCGAGCCTAATTCTACAATCATTGAAGGATTAGTTTTTAGCAAATAAATCAACTTATCTAGTTCTTTTTTCGCTGCTGTTTTGATACGAGAAGAATTATAATCGTAATAGATATTTTTGATTTCAATAGACTTATTCAATTCTGCACGATCTAACTGAATATTTGCCAATAGTGTGCCCATTTCGTGTCCAGCAGTAAGATTGTCTGATACACCAGGAGTCATTTCATTTACACCATCCATACATAGTATACAGCCGTCTACATCTACATAAGCTTCAATTCTTTTAGTAAAAAAGCCCTCTTTTCTAATCATTATAGTATAATGATTCCCTTTTTCCAAAGTGTGTTGAAAATTTGGAAATTCGAGATTTTCAATAACTAATACTTCTTTTTTTATAGTGTTGTTATAAATTTCGACCAAAGCACCTTGAACGGCATCTACTTGTTCGACTTCTAAACCTGGACTAATAGACTCAGATAAGGTGACATCTAACAAATAACCTGGTTTTCGAGACATTTTTATCTTCGCATAAACCTTTTCGCCAGCAGATTTACCTTCCGTAGAGACTGTACCAACATAGTCTTTGAAAATATCTTTAGTGGCAGAAACAACATACTTTTTACCTACGGGTAGTTCGCAGGTGAAAAAACCTTCTAAATTTGAAAATACCTCACAAAAAGTTTGAGAACCATCTTCGTCTGTAATTTTCACTTCCACTTCATTTAAGAAACCACGATTGTTATCTTCAAAAGCATATCCTTCTAAGATGACATTTTGTCCAGTTAACAGACTGAAATTTAAAAAAATAAACGCTACAAATAAAAGTGCATTTTTTGTTTTTCTCATGAGTAAACTTAATGTTGAAAAAATAAAAGTAATTCAATTTTAAGGTACAAAGATAGCAAAGGATTTTAGATTTTGCCAACTCATTTTGTGAAATCAAATCACTGTAAATCAGAATGTTAGAAAAAATATAATGTTTCTATCATTTCCCTTATTTTTATGGCGCAAGAATAAATGGATAGTTACCCAACGATTTATGTTTGATGAATAGTCTTTAGTATAGATAGCATTTTCACTAGAATTGAAAATTTTAATTAAAAACTAAAAAATTATGCGTTTCCAACAGCTAAGGAATGCGAAAATAATAGATTCAGAATCTGAACTACTTCTTTTCCGCTTAT
>CAZQTE010000536.1:0-3714 GCA_964595615.1 uncultured Saprospiraceae bacterium | reverse complement strand
TAGATGCCGCCTTTTTTCATACTACCAAAAAATACGTCTTCATCTGCCGTTGCGGCTGCTTTATGCCAAGCATTCATTAAGTTATTAACGTCGTTTTCCACACTTGTTGATAAAGTTTGACAGTCTTGTCTTGTCCGTGTATCTGTGATATTGAGAATTTTCCAGCCGCTTTCTGTTCTATGCAATGTGAAGGAATTTACGCCGCAGTGAGACATTTCGCCTTTATAGAAAAAGGTGTAGTCTGTCCATACTGTTGCCAAATCTCGATTGATATTTACATCGTAAGACCAGAGTTTTTCGTCCAGCTCGTTTGGTTTGTGCTGACCCACTACTTCACCAAATTTTGCAGTTTCTTCTGACTTTCTATGATGTTTTCCTTCTTTGTCTCTATAAATAGAAATCAAAGTCGCGTCTTGTAAAAATAGAGAATCTACTTTTTCCGCATCCGCCGTACGCATTCCGTCAAAAAGTGCATCAACTACTGCAATAACTGCTTCTTTATCAGTCGATTGCGCAAATGTGGAAAAGTATGTGGAAAGGTTGATAAGTATTAAAAGGAAGAGTATTTTAGTTGTGAATTTCATCGTTTTTGCTTTTGTCATACGCGAAAAGTATCACGGCCGTTCTACGCCGTGTCTCAACATTCAAACTCGGTTGAAGACAAATCAAACGGAGTCCAAGCGCACATTAATAAAGAAGTAAAAATACAAACTTCCTAATGACAATCCGATAGCATCGTGCCAGTCCGCTGTAAATTGTGATGAAAGGTAGGGAAAAAGGATTTCTGAGATACCAATCATCGCAATGGTAGCAACGATTGTTTCTAAAATAGGAAGGATAAATGTATTGCCTTGCTTAAAAAATACGCGTCTTTCAAAAAGCAAAAATGTCAACATAATAGGCGTACACAAAAATGGGTCAAGATAATTGTCTAAAAAAGGAATGTGGAAGGCAAAAATTTTCTCTACTATTTGATGTAGCAGGAAAATGGCAAAAGCCAAGAGAAATGCTGGATGTAAAAGCGTCTTCATAATCAACTAACTGCTGCAAAGGCGGCAAGGAAGCCTAACAAGATGAAAGGAGACAAAGCGAGAAAAATTAAAAATCCAACGATACGCACGAAGACTTTTCCGATGACGATAGGAATGGTGTCTCCTTCTTCTATTTTAGAAAATAGATTGAATTTTTCCCAGACGCTAATCATCCAGTCACCAAAATCGCCTGTTGCTGTTGGGTCTTTTTCCTTTCCGTTATTGTCGCTCATTTTGATTGGTTTTCAGTTTTTATTAATAACATTCTCTATTTTAGAACAAATGTACTAATTTTAAGTTTTATATGCTTGAAAATATTTTAATAGTATAGATAAATGACAACTAAAGAAAAAATATTAGCAGAAGCGCTCTCGCAGTTAAATGAGAACGGAGTAGACAATGTAACGGTACGCAGTATTGCCAAAGCAATCGGTATCAGTCATGGAAATCTCTGTTATCATTTTCCAAATACAGATGCGATTATTCATAAGTTATATTTGCAATTGGTGAATGAATTTGACGCGCAGATAGAACAAGCGGAAGTTCCAAAATCAGATTTGCATCTACTCTTCCGGATTGGTGAGGTAAACTTCAAAATTCAATATGGCTACAAATTTCTCCTATTAGACTTTGTACAAATCATGCGGCGTATTCCTGCGGTAAAAGAGCATTTTAAAAATCATATCGAAATCCGCCGGATGCAATTTCGCTTTATATTGGATAGTCTTATTAATGATGGAATTTTACGAGAAGAATTTGAGTCGAATATGTACGAGCACTTAATCACCCGACTCCTAATTTTTGGAAATGGCTGGATTGCCTTTAGTGAAATTCATACGGAAGGAGAAGTGAAACCGATGAAGTATTTTGAGGTGTTTGGAAGTGCCTTGCTGCCTTATTTGACGGAAAAGGGAATTGAGGAATATCGGAAGTTGTTGAATAGTTGATTGGTTTATTATGTTGATTCATTAAGGGAAAATCAACATAATAAACCAATCAACACAATCAACTTTTCCACACTATTACTAACAATTGTTCAAAACTTAAGGAAGTAAAAAGAAAATATTAAAACGAAAAATAAAACTTCTTCACAATCAGTTAATATCCCTGTTAACTAACTGATAATTAGTAAATAAGACAATAACTAAAAGTACCAAAGCACCCGCCTGATGCATCGCACCATAAGCAATAGGCACACTCCCAAAACAATTGACAATTGTTAATACTCCAAGCAAAAATTGGATTGCTAACATACTTATCAACATTGCGTTAGCAAGTTTTAACTTATCAGAAATGTTCTCTTTTCGTAATTTAAAGAAAAACCAAACAATCATCGCCGACAAAATATAAGCCGTCACTCGATGCACAATATGCACCAAACCTTTCACATAACCCGAAGGCTCATAATTCACAAAATCACTCAAATCTACCTCCGTCGTAATCGCACTCATCAATCTATCGCCCTCCACAAACAAAGGAAAATGCGGATGCAACAAACCCGCACGCATACCCGCCATGAGACCACCAAAAATGATTTGAATACCCAATACCACCAATATCCCCCAAGAAATCTTTCTAAAACGCCCTAAATGCGCGTCAACGGTCGTCGGCTGCTGCGCTCGCAACCAAGTCCAAAACAAATATCCAAACAAAACCGTAGCTATCGACAAGTGAATCACAAGTTTGTAAGCGCTCACCCAAGTCCGGGTATTGTCATTCAGACCACTCGCCACCATTATCCAACCAAAAGTCGCCGCCAATATCGCCAACAAAATCACAACACCCAATCGCCGCGCCAGCCAGCCAGGCATCCAATGGTCGTTCTCCCCTTTCCCCATAAAACGCTTGGCTACAAAAAACAAAAAGGGAAAAAGAAACACAAAGCCCATTGTCCGCGCCCAAAGTCGATGAAAATACTCCCAAAAGAAAATAACTTTAAACTCGCTCATCGTCATATCCGCGTGTAAAGTCTCAAATTGCTTCTTAGCCGCCACTTTATACAATTCAAAAGCCTCATTCCACTCCGCCGCATTCAAAGGCGGTAGCGTGCCTTGGATGACCGCCCACTCCGTTATCGACAAACCGCTATCTGTCAGACGCGTCACGCCTCCAATAACGACTTGAAAGAAAACCATGACGACTCCAACGAGCAGCCAATAGCGCACAACTTTAGGAATACGTTTAGTAATGTTAGTTTCTATTCTTTCGTCTATGTAACTCATATTTAGTTGTTTTGAATGGCAAAAATACAAGAATAAAACCGCGTTTTTGACGGAAAGATTAAAACCACACATCGGTATGACACAACTCTTGCAAAAGACCGTGTAGGTAACAGTCATTTCAATTTCAAAAGTCCACCAACTTTTAAATTTACAGTGGATTCAACTAAAAGCAATGCCTGTTACCTTTTCAAAATAAATTCCCGATTCAGGTAACGGGCATTACTTTTCGCTTTATCTCTCTTTGGTTCAGAACAGTTGTTTCTCTTCAAACTTTAAATGACCGTTACCTATGACTGGATCCAAGATTAAAACCGCACATCGGTATGACACAACTCTTGCAAAAGACAGCGTAGGTAACAGTCATTTCAATTTCAAAAGCCCACCAACTTTTAAATTTACAGTGGACTCAACTAAAAGCAATGCCTGTTACCTTTTCAAAATAAATTCCCGATTCAGGTAAC
>CAZQTE010000535.1:0-3717 GCA_964595615.1 uncultured Saprospiraceae bacterium | reverse complement strand
CTTAGAAAAGATATTATACTTCAAAATACAGTAAATCGCTCGCACGCCGTCTTGCCAGCCGATTTTTTTCCCTTCCTCATAAGTTCTACCATAGTAAGAAATACCTACTTCGTAAATACGAATATTCGGAATACGAGAAATTTTTGCAGTCACTTCTGGTTCAAAACCAAAGCGGTTTTCCTTTAGATTTAGAGACTGAATATGTTTGGTGCGGAAAAGTTTGTAGCAAGTTTCCATATCTGTTAAGTTCAGATTGGAGAATGCATTAGAAATCGAAGTTAAAATCTTATTTCCGATAGAGTGCCAGAAGAAAAGAATACGATGAGGTTTTCCTCCCATAAAACGTGAACCATACACCACATCTGCAAAGCCGTCTAAAATTGGTTGCAGTAAAATATTGTACTCCTGTGGGTCATATTCCAAATCAGCATCTTGGATAACTAAAAAATCACCCGTTGCTTTTTTGATACCTGTATGCAATGCCGCTCCTTTCCCTTTGTTAACTTCGTGCGCGTAGTATTGAATATTTAAGTCAGGATTAGCATCCTTATATTTCAAAATTGCGCCTTCTGTATCGTCCTTAGAACAATCGTTGACCAATATCAATTCTTTTTCCAAACCTCCAATGAGTTGCACTGTCTTGACTTTATCCAAAATCAAATGGATAGTACGCTCTTCATTGTACGCGGGTATGACGATTGATAATTTCATTTATAAATTGTTAAGGGCGAAGAATTGACAACGCTCATTTGTGTGTAGGTTTGCTTTCTGGGCGCAAAAGTAATTCATTCATACCAATAAACCACAAAGAATACTAACTCTAAGCGATTTCCTACCGTCAAAGAGCGTTAAATTTGTTTTTTGACGAAAAAATCTGCTTCTTTGGCACTTTAAGTAGGTAATTTTAGATAGTCTTTTCAAAAGCGAGGACTATTTAGGATTAGGAGTGTTTACTTAAAATCAGATAATCTGCCGGTAGTGGGTGAAATCGGTGGATACTCACGTGGTGACTCAAAGTCACCTTGTGAGTAAAAGCAATACATCAGTCATTTTCACCCACTACCAATCTGCCAAATAGGGAGAGATGTGATTGAGAACGAAATTTAGAAATAGCCAAATAGGACACACCACGAAATGACAAAACAACGCATAATTGGAAAATATACAGGAGAAAAACGCGGACCATTACTTATCGTTTTTGGAGGAATGCATGGGAATGAACCCTCAGGAGTCAAAGCTCTTGAATTGGTTTTTAAGATGATAGAAGTTGAGCCGATAACCAATCCTGATTTTAATTTTAAGGGAAAAATAATTGGTTTGCGAGGAAATGTGCGTGCCTTAGCAGAAAACAAAAGATTTATTAATCGAGACTTAAATCGTCAGTGGACAGTCGAGAATGTCAATAAAATTAAAAATTCTGACTATGATGATTTAGATGAAGAGGAAAGAGAAATAAGAGAAAATCTTTTCATCATCGAAAGGGAAATCGAAGACTATAATCCTGATAAAATTGTTGTCTTAGATTTACATACGACGACAGCTTATGGAGGTATTTTTGGTATCGCTACCAATGAGCCCGAAAGTCTCCGTATTGCAGTAGAATTACATGCCCCAGTTATTTTAGGATTATTGGACGGTATAAAAGGAACAAGTTTACATTACTTTTCTAAAGAAAATTTTAATAGAGATATTACCGCAGTTTGCTTTGAAAGTGGACAACATAACGAGCCACTTTCTGTCAACCGAGCCATTGCTGCCATTATCAATTGTTTTCGAACAATAGGATGCGTTCGTGCCCAAGATGTGGAAAATCGCCACGACTCTCTTTTGCAAGAATATTCAAAAAATCTCCCCGCTGTTTCGCGTTTGGTAGGCGTTCATGCTATCAAAGAAGGCGACAACTTTGTGATGAAACCTGGCTATACCAATTTTCAACAAGTCAAAAAAGACGAAATTTTGGCAAGCGATAAAAATGGAGATATAAAAGCATTTAAAGACGCACTCGTACTTATGCCTTTATATCAAAAACAAGGAGAAGACGGTTTCTTTTTGATTGAAAAAGTGGAGTATTAGGATACGGTGGACGGTGGACGGCCGCTTCGGTTGACGGCCGAGCGTGACTTTGTATGATAAGAGCCTAAAATAGAAAACAAAAAAAACAGTCTGAAGAAAAATCTCCAGACTGTTTTTTTAGTGCCACCGGCACGATAGCCACCAGCCTTGTACGCAAGTGCAAGGGAGCAAGCAAACCGTCCACCGTCAAGCGAAGCGACCGTCCACCGTAAAAACTACTCCACCCAATCCGCAATAAATACATTCGTATCCCGCGTTCCACCATTATTGCGATTAGAAGCAAAAACAAACTTCTTACCATCAGGTGAAAACATCGGAAAAGCATCAAAAGTCTTATCAAAAGTAATCTGCTCCAATCCAGTACCGTCCACATTTATCGAAAAGAGATTAAACTGACGACCGCTTTTTGTATGATGATTAGAAGCGAAAATAATTTTCTTACCACTTGGGTGGAAAAACGGAGCCCAATTTGCGCCAGATAATTCTGTCACCTGAGTCAAATTACTCCCATCCACATCACAAACATATAAAATCATCTTACTCGGCTTTACCTTATCCGCTTTCAATAATTTTTTATAAGTATCTGCCTCTTCTCCTTCAGCAGGGCGGCTGGCACGGAACACCAATTGCTTGCTATCAGGAGAAAAGAACGCACCACCGTCATAGCCCAATCCACTCGTCACCTGCTTTACATTTGAACCGTCAATATCCATAGTGTATAACTCCAAGTCACCCGAACGTGTCGAAGTAAAAACAATACTCTTTCCATCTGGCGAAACAGTTGCCTCCGCATCATAACCAGGTTCATCGGTTAGCTGCTTCACAATATTTCCATCCAAATCCGCTACGAAAATATCAAAAGAAGGAAACAAAGGCCAGACATAACCATCCTCTTTTTTACGCTCAAATTCTGGACAAGCATCGCCACCCAAGTGCGTAGAAGCATATAAAAGTGTCGTGTCTCCAGGCATAAAATATGCGCAAGTTGTCCTTCCCTTACCTGTACTTACCAATTTAGCACGCTCGCCTTCGTAGCCATTTGTTGACATCGTATAAATCTGGTCACACTCCACATCCCATTTTGGATTAGAAGCTTGGAAAACCAATTGGCTATTATCAAAACTAAAGTAAGCTTCCGCATTATCACCTCCAAAGGTGAGTTGACGGATGTTTTTTAAGTGTTTCTCACCTTCTAAACGAAGTGTGTCAAGATTTTCGACAGTAGTAGTAGGTGTTTCTACTTCCGTATTTGCCGAATTAGGATTGTTGCAAGCGCAAATTGTTAAGGCAAAAAGCGCGCACAGTAAGATGATTCTTTGCATTTGGAAAATTATTTTTCAAAAAAAAATTACAATTGTAGGTACAAAGGTACATTCTGAGAGTTAAGAAGGGTGAATGAAAACCAAACAAAATAATTTATCCAGTAATTTTCTTACATTTGTCATGAACTATTTGTCCCATGCACCAGACTTTATTTTAGATTGAACATACTCTATCACCCCTGTCTTCGTGGCTTTATGAAATTATGAAAACAAGTGTTTTTTCAAAAAGCAGTAAAACTAAATTTAAGGCGTACTTCTTGTTTACCCAATATCATAGTCTTTTTAATTAAAAGATTTTGAAATCTTGGTATTAATTGCCTTA
>CAZQTE010000534.1:0-3737 GCA_964595615.1 uncultured Saprospiraceae bacterium | reverse complement strand
AATAACTCTGGTATCGGTCACTTTGGTTAATAAAAGATGCAAAATATAGGATTAAACATAAACATAAGCAAAAATTAGTGCCCGATACCTTTTTTAGGATTACAGGTAAGGTAACGGGCATTTCATTCTGCTTAAATCCGAGGCATGAATTGACATTTTCGGACATTCTGAAATTAAAATGACCGTTACCAATGTAGCTTTTTAGAAATCGGTAAACTTCACAATTATTTCACAAGAATAAAATAGCATTCCTTATCAAAAATACCGTTCTTTGCGGCTTGATTTTAAAATTCAGAAAATTCATTAAAATCTTTACTGTCTAAAGTTATGAAAGTGATTTGAAATCGAACTCATTCGTCATTCAAAATTAATTCTATTCTACAATGATAAAAATTCTCATTAACGACGGTATTCATCCTGACGGTAAATTGTTACTTGAAGACGCAGGTTTTGAAGTACAAACGGAGAAAATCGAACAAGCTGATTTGGAAGCACAATTACCTGCTTTTGATGTAATTTGTGTACGTAGCGCAACGAAAGTACGTGCTGACTTAATTGATAAATGTCCAAATCTAAAAGCAATCTGCCGTGGCGGTGTTGGTTTGGATAATATCGACGTGGCACACGCAAAGTCGAAAGGAATTGAAGTTTATAATACACCTGCTGCATCTTCTCAAGCGGTAGCAGAGTTGGTATTTGCACATGCTTTTTCTTTAGCACGTTTTGTACATACTTCTAATCGTGCAATGCCAAGTAAAGGAGATTCTGAATTTAAAGGTTTGAAAAAATCTTTTGCGAAAGGAATGCAATTACGTGGTAAAACAATGGGTATCATTGGTTTTGGTCGTATCGGTCAAGAGACTGCTCGTATTGCCTTAGGTTTAGGAATGAAAGTTATGCCTGTTGATTTGGTTATCAATGAGTTAGACCTGAAATTAAACATCTACGATAGTGATGATGTGAGTCTTTCTGTGAAATTGAAGACTTATTCAATGGACAAAATGTTGGCAAATGCTGACTTCATTTCTTTGCACGTGCCAGGTGGTAAAAAAGCTTTGATTGGCGCGGAAGAATTTGCGAAAATGAAAGACGGCGTTATCGTCATCAACGCAGCTCGTGGTGGTACGATTGACGAAGATGCTCTTTTGGCAGCCTTAGAAAGTGGCAAAGTACGCGGCGCAGGTTTGGACGTTTTTGTTAACGAACCAACTCCTCGCAAAGACCTTCTAGAGCACCCACAGATTTCATTGACACCACACATCGGTGCAGCAACGGTGGAAGCACAACGCAATATCGGTTTGGAATTAGCGGAGAAGTTAATTGCTCACTTTGAGAAATAGCCGTAGGTCAGCTTTCCAAGCTGATAATTATATGCTACTTTATCAGCTTAGAAAGCTGAATTATGGGTAGTTTACATAAAAACTACTCATTTTATCCGAAAAGGGCGCAAAATTGTTTAATTTTGCGCCCTTTTTCGTTTTCAACGAGAAAAACATACTGCATAGAAGATGACATCACTTAGTTCTTATTCTTAAAAAATCACTCATGAGATTTTTTGAAGAATCAATAAACAAGCCCCCCAAAGCTAAAATTCAAAATAAAGTATGATTAATACAGAACTCTTAGCGCAAATTTGTAAAGTTCCCGGTGCGCCCGGTTTTGAACAGCCTATCCGTGAATTGGTCATTGACCTCGTGACTCCCTTTGTCGATGAGTTGAGTGTTGACCCAATGGGAAATGTCATTGCAGTAAAAAAAGGTAAGCGTGCTAAACGCGCAATGGTTGCAGCTCACATGGATGAGATTAGCTTCATTGTGACACATATTGATGATGATGGATTTGTGCGTTTTCATGTTTTAGGTGGTTTTGACCCTAAGACTTTGACTTCGCAGCGTGTGATTATTCACGGGAAGAAAGATTTGATTGGTGTCATGGGCAGTAAACCTATTCACTTGATGAAGGCAGATGAACGCACAAAAGCACCAAAGATTTCTGATTTCTTTATTGATTTGGGAATGCCGAAGGAGGAAGTATTAAAATATATCGAGGTTGGAAATCCCATTACACGCGACCGTGATTTGATTGAAATGGGCGATTGTGTCAATTCAAAATCTATTGACAATCGTGTTTCTGTTTTCATTTTGATTGAGGCTTTCCGTGAATTACAAAATGTCGAAGTGCCTTTTGATGTTTATGGCGTATTCACAGTGCAGGAAGAAATTGGCTTGCGCGGTGCGATAAAAGCGGCGCATTTGATTGACCCTGATTATGGTTTTGGTTTGGATACAACTATCGCATTTGATGTTCCTGGCGCGCAAGGGCATGAGAAGGTAACTAAATTAGGTGCTGGTGCTGGTATTAAAATTATGGACGGTACTTCCGTTTGTGATTATCGTATGGTGCGCTACATGAAAGAAACAGCAGATAAGCATAATATAAAATGGCAACCAGAAGTTTTGCCAGCAGGTGGAACAGATACTGCAGGTATTCAACGTTCGGGTAAGTCAGGTTCTATCACAGGAGCGATTTCTATTCCGACGCGTCACATTCATCAAACAATTGAAATGGCACATAAGGCAGATATTCGCAATTGTATTGATTTGCTAAAAGAGTGTCTGACAGAGTTGGATACTTATGATTGGAGTTTTAAGTAAAATATTCTCTAAATCGCCTGTAAAATCCCAAATGTTCAACGTGAAGATTTGGGATTTTTTATACAATTTTTCACCAAAGAAATTTTCTTTGTCATTCCGACCATAGGGAGGAATCTGAGCAGAGTATTTCACTCAGATTCCTCCCTACGGTCGGAATGACAAAGTCAAAAACTACGTTTTTAACTTTGATAAAAAAGGAACGCATTTTCCTATGAAACAACGACCAATAATTTTCTTCGACCTCGAAACAACTGGCGTCAGCACTTCTCACGACCGCATAATCCAAGTCGGTGCGATAAAAGTCCTACCAGACGGTACAGAGGAAGTCAAAAATGTCCTCATCAATCCAACTATCCCAATTCCTCCTGGAGCGAGTGCAGTACATGGTGTCTATGACAAAGACGTAGAAAAAGCGCCTACTTTCCAGCAGATTAGTAAGAGTTTTGCAGCGTGGTTGTCAGGGAGTGATTTGGCGGGCTATAATTCTGATAATTTTGATGTGCCGATGCTCATGGCGGAATTTGCTCGTGTTGGTATTCCTTTTCCTGAGCCAGATACAAAATTGGTTGATGTGCTTAAAATTGAGCGTATGGTTAATGGTCATACCTTGGGCGCTACTTACAAACGATATATGGGGGAAGAATTAGACGGCGCGCACGATGCTCTGGTTGATATTTACGCGACTATGAAAATTTTCCAAAAGCAATTGGAGAATAATCCTGATTTGCCCGTTGATGCTGCGGATATTGATGCGCTTTGTCAAGGAGACAATAAACGTGTGGATTACGCAGGAAAACTCTATGAGAAAGACGGGGATATTTATTGGAAATTTGGTAAACATCGTGATAAGAAATTGAAGGATACGAGTAGTTATTGTAATTGGGTTTTGAGTTCTGATTTTCCAGAGGAGACTAAGGGGTGGATTAGGAAGGTGATTGGGGCGTAATTTTATCAAGCAAAAAATGCAGTTTTTTGTTTGTCATTCCGACTGTAGGGAGGAATCTGAGTGAAACGCTACTCCCAGATTCCTCCCTGCGGTCGGAATGACAAAGTAAATTCCTTTGGAATTTTCTTTGGCAAAAA
>CAZQTE010000533.1:0-3749 GCA_964595615.1 uncultured Saprospiraceae bacterium | reverse complement strand
AGTTCACTTCTCAAAAAACATATTCTGATTTTTGGTTTTAAACCAAATTTTATTTATGTTTGCAACAAACAAAGACGACTTAAAAAAATTTAATTCTGAAAATCAATTTAAAAAATATTTATATTTTTTTCAATTGAAATTTCCACCACATTTTTTTCCGAATTAAATTTCATTTACACCCCCATAAGCCGTGCATTTTACCTCTTAAAAAACGGTAAACCCGAATTATTAATAAATATGAAATGTCTCATCAACTAAAGTCATTTCAATTAACTTCTAGCTACGCCGATGAAAAACACGACTGAACTTAATTTTGCTATTGTAGATTCAAATTCTAAAATGTCTTTTGCAGAAGAAGCATTACAGGATTTTAAGATTTGCTGCATCAGCCGCGAATTTAGCCTTTTAGCCCGCAAGGAAGTTTTGACAGGTAAAGCAAAATTTGGTATTACTGGAGACGGTAAAGAAGTTCCTCAGGTTGCATTAGCTCGGTCTTTCAAAAATGGTGATTGGCGCTCTGGTTACTACCGCGACCAAACAATAATGCTCGCTCTAGGCATTGCAAAAGTCGAAGATTTATTCGCTCAATTATATGCAGATAGTGACAATGACCCATTCGCCAAAGGTCGCCAAATGACTGGTCATTACACAACTCCTGCCATTGACCAAAATGGCAATTGGATTAGTCATATCGACAAAAAAAATACATCAGCTGGTATCTCAAGTACAGCAGGACAAATGGCACGCGGCTTGGGTCTCGCCCTCGCTTCTCGCAAATATCGCGAGAGTCAAGATTTACACGACAGCACAGAATTTTCTAAAGACGGGAATGAAGTTACTTTCGTCACGATTGGTGATGCAAGTACAAGTGAAGGTATCTTTTGGGAGTCTATCAATGCGGCTTGCGTGATGCAAGTTCCAATGGTTGTCAGTGTTTGGGATGACGGTTTTGGTATTTCTGTTCCAAAAGAATATCAAACAACAAAGGCAAGTATCAGTGAGGCACTTGCAGGATTTCAGATTGAAGCAGACGGTACAGGAATGGATATTTATTACGAAAAAGCCCATGATTACGCGGCTTTACGTAACTTATATAGCAAAGCAGTGGAGAAAAGTCGCCGCACGCATATTCCTTGTTTGTTGCATATTGACGAAGTTACTCAACCACAAGGTCACTCAACTTCGGGTTCTCACGAACGTTACAAGACGCCAGAAAGATTGCAGTGGGAAAAAGACCATGATTGTATCAAAGTGATGCAAGAATGGATGGTAAAAGAAGGTATTGCAAAAGAAAAAGACTTGGTAGCTTTAAAAGCTAACATGAAAAAATATGTACGCGAATGTCGTGACCGTGCTTGGGAAGCATTTAGTGCTCCAACAAAAGGCGACCGTGTAAGAGTTTTAGAAATATTACAGCGTATTGAAGCGCAATCTACTGACAAAGAAGCAGTTGCGGAATATATCAAAGAATTAACGACTTTGCGCTCGCCTCTTTTCCATGAAGTAGTGACTATTGCGAAACGCGCAAAATATGCTGTTTTAGGAGAGAGTAATGAGGCTATTGATGACTTGCAAAAGTTTATTGATACAGCTTATGAAATGGCAGACCGTCGTTTCCATGCTGACTTATATGATACGAGTGAAAAATCAGCTTTGCGTATTCCTGTCGTACCAAAAGAATTTTACGCTAAGCCAAAAATCAAAAATGGCTACGAGATTTTAAATTCCTTTTTTGACAAAAAATTAGGAAACGACGCACGTATTTTTGCTTTTGGTGAAGACGTTGGACACATCGGGGATGTGAATCAAGGCTTTGCGAATATGCAAGAAAAATATGGTGAACAACGTGTTTTTGATACTGGTATTCGCGAGTTGACGATTATGGGGCAAGCGATTGGTATGGCGATGCGTGGTTTGCGTCCAATTGCGGAAATTCAATATTTAGATTATCTCATTTATGGTTTGCAGCCTTTAGTGGATGATTTGGCGACTTTGCGTTACCGTAGTGGTGGCTTGCAACAAGCACCTGCGATTATTCGGACACGTGGACACCGTTTGGAGGGAATTTGGCACTCTGGTTCGCCAATGGGCATGATGATTCACTCATTGCGTGGTATGTATATGTGTGTGCCGCGCAACATGACTCAGGCGGCAGGTATGTACAATACTTTACTACAAAGTAATGATCCAGCTATCGTTGTGGAGTGTTTGAATGGCTACAGATTGAAAGAGGAAGAACCTAAAAACTTGGCAGATTTCACGGTATCTTTGGGTACTCCTGAGGTGCTACAAGAAGGTTCTGATGTGACTTTGATAACTTATGGTTCTTGTGTGCGTATTGCGCAGAAAGGGATAAAGATGTTGGAAAAGAAAGGCATTTCTGTGGAATTAATTGATGTACAGACTTTACTTCCTTTTGATTTGGAAAGCCGCATAGTGGAGTCTTTGAAAAAGACCAATCGTGTTATCTTCATGGATGAAGATGTGCCTGGTGGCGCGACTTCTTATATGATGCAGGAGGTTTTAGAAAAGCAAAATGGTTACCAATATTTAGATAGCAAACCAATTACTTTGACCGCAAAAGCACACCGTCCACCTTATGGTTCCGACGGAGATTACTTTAGCAAGCCAAATGCTGAGGATGTTTTTGAAACGGTTTATAGTTTGGTTTATGAGAGCGAGCCGACGCGTTTTTCGGGGAGTTTGTAGTCTTGTATTAAGTAACTGGAAAGCCGCAGTGATTGAGTTCATTGCGGCTTTTTTTGTAGGATTTAACCATCTCCCTATTTCTCCTCGCCGTATTTGCGGTAAAAACTTTATTCCTTAAATAATCGTTAAAAAACAATCCCAAATTAAACGTTCCCTCTTTCCCTTCGTCTGACGGGTATATTTCTTAAACTAATAAATCACCAAAACATGAATAATTTAAAATTAAAAGGTTTCATTCTTAGCCTAATCTGTCTTTTCGTTTTCAATCTAAATGCGCAAATAACGCAAGAAGCTCCACAAACAGATGTACGCAAAGAACAGCGTCCACACAAAACTCCTGAGCAGAAAGCACAGAAAGTCACGGATAAAATGACCGAAAAATTAGGCTTGAATGAAAAACAACAGGCTGAAGTTTATGCAGTAAACTTGCAAGAGGCTCAAAATAGAAAGAAAATACGTGAACAATTGCAGGAGAATCTGCAAAGAGAGCAAATGGCACGCTATAAAACTGTCTTAACTTCAGAACAATACGCGAAATTGGAAAAATTTCAAGCGGAAAGAAAAACAAAAGCTAAGAAAGGACATCACGGGAAAAAAGGTCCCCATGCCAAACCAGACGGCGCAGCACATGGAAAAAGAGGCGGTATGCACCACGGCGGCAAGGGTAATCCAGAGATGAAAGCGCAGAAAGTAACTGATAAAATGACCGAAAGATTGGGTCTAAATGAGCAACAAAAAGCGGATGTTCTCGCAATAAATATGCAGGAAGCCAAAAATAGACAGAATATCAAAATCAAATTGGAACAAAAATTCCGTAATGAGCAAATGGCTCGTTTCAAAAGCATCTTAACGCCAGAGCAATATGGTGCTTTGGAAAAATTGCAGGCTCAAAGACAAGCAAAACGCGCAGAACATAAAGGCAAACGCGGCAAAGGGCATCATAAACAAGAACACAAAAATTAATTCAGATAGGAGCAACTTGTAAAAAGTTGCTCCTATTTTTTTGCTAAGGAATGGTAAAAAAATAGACTCAAACCAAT
>CAZQTE010000532.1:0-3758 GCA_964595615.1 uncultured Saprospiraceae bacterium | reverse complement strand
TAGAAGAAAAAATTACTACGCATTATGGCTCAACTTATTAAATCACTTTTACTAACACAAAAAAAGGTGCAAGTTTTAATAAACTTGCACCCTTTTTTCGATAATAATTTTCGATAATTAAAGTCTTAATAATCTTAGACAATCATCTAGAGAATCCCTCCAATGCCGAATATCTATGTCAAATGTTTCTTTAATCTTAGATTTATTTAAGACAGAGAATGGTGGACGTTTTGCTGGTGTAGGATAATCTTTTGTTTCAATTGGCGAAACATCGCAAGTAATTTTTTCCTTTTCAAAAATTGCCAATGCAAAGTCATACCAACTAGTTACACCTTCATTGCTAAAGTGAAAAATACCAGACATTTTCTCAGGTTCAACTTCCCCTTTCTCCACTTTGGTGATGATTTGAACAATGGCTTTGGCTAAATCTCTAGCATAAGTTGGCGTACCTATTTGGTCAAATACAATACCCAGATTATCTCGTTCTCGTCCCAAACGGAGCATTGTTTTTACAAAATTATGTCCAAAAGAAGAGTAAACCCATGATGTACGAATAATCATCGCCATAGGATGTGCGCGTTGCACAAAATTATCTCCAGCAAGTTTTGTAGAAGCGTAAACTGACTTTGGATTTGTTTGATCCCCTTCTTTAAAAGGAAAATTTTGTTCACTATGATAGACGTAATCTGTACTGATTTGAATCATTTGAGCTCCAATCTCTTTAGCCGAACGCGCCAAATTTTGCGCACCATTCATGTTAATAGAATGCGCCAATTCTACATCTTCTTCTGCTTTGTCAACAGCGGTATAAGCTGCACAATTGATTATATAACGCAGGTCATCTAATTCCGCAAAATATGAGGAAACAGCAAGGTGGTTAGTTATGTCTAATTCATCCTTATCTGTTAAATCTACTTGCCATAGATCATCTCCTGTCAATATACTGGATAATTCTTGCCCCAATTGTCCATTGGCGCCAGTTATTAATATTGTGGGCATTAAATTTTCTTGAAGTGTAATTTTTCGCAAATCTGATTCTGGGGAAATTCAATTTTGCTAATAAGCAGTAGTGTAAATAGTGTTTCTGAACAATATTTTATTGTTTAGAGGCTACTTCTGTCTTAAAAAATCCACATTGTGTTTGTATGATATCAGTATTTTAGCGAGACAAATCTAAGCTAAAATATTTTGATATGCATATAAAAATAGTTAATTCTTTTAAAAGAATTTACGATGTGCACCAAAGAGGGGTTGAACGACATCTTTTTCACTTAAAATGGCTTTCTCCACATCTATTTGCCAGTCTATCCCCAATTTTGGGTCGTTAAAAAGTAAACCACCTTCGCTTTCTTTTGAGTAAAAATTATCACATTTATAGAAAAAGATAGCTGTCTCACTCAATACAACATAACCATGTGCAAAGCCTCGAGGTACGTACATCTGTTTTTTGTTTTCCTCACTTAGTATGACGCCATACGATTTGCCATACATGGGCGAGTCTGGACGAATATCCACTACCACATCCAATACTTCGCCTTGGATGACACGCACTAATTTTGCTTGAGCAAATTCACCTACTTGATAATGTAAACCACGCAAAACACCGTAAGATGAAAGTGCTTGGTTATCTTGAACAAACGGACGTGTAATCCCTGCTTCAATAAAAGTATTGGCATTGAATGACTCGTAAAAATAGCCGCGCTCATCTTCAAATATACGTGGTTCGAAGATGACTAAATCTGGAAAGTCTGTTTTTATGAAAGGCATTTTGTGTCTATTGATTATTGTCTATTGTTAATTGATTATTAACCTGACTTAGATATTGTTCGGTTAGCAGTTGAAAAAAAATCTGCTTTGTTGAGGGGGGGGCAAATTTTTAGCCAAATTTGAAGGAGATTTAGCTATTTATCGTTTCTTATTGCTAAATTGTCTATTGATTATCAACCTAATGTACATGCTTTTGTCCCAAGTCATGCTAATAATCAATAGACAATTAACAATAGACTTGTTACTCTTATAAAATACACTTTCTGAAAATGCCTTTTCCCGCTATTTTCCTTCAAAAAATCATTCAATAGAGGGACTATTCAATGATTTTTTGAAGAAAACTATCGAAAAAAATCAAATTTCAGAAATCAATTTTATAAAAGTAACAAGTCTAATAGACAATTCTTTACTTTTTACGGAAAAATATTCCCATTGGGACACCCGTAAAATCGAATTTTTCGCGCATTTTATTTTCTAAGAAATTCTTGTAACCTTCGCGAACATATTTTGGATTGTTACAGAAAAATGCAAATGCTGGATAGTAAGTCGGCAATTGTGTGATGTACTTAATTTTTACAAAACGACCACGGTTTGACGGTGGAGGATTGTTTTCTAAAATTGGTTGTAAGTAATCATTCAATTGTGAAGTCGTAATGCGGCGATTACGGTTTTCATGTACCTGTAGTGCAGCGTCGACCGCTTTGAAAATACGTTGTTTTTCCAAAGCAGATACGAACAAAATTGGCAAATCACGGAAAGGCGCAAAACGTTCACGGATTTCTTTCTCCATGTCACGTGCTGTATTTGTCTCTTTTTCTACCAAATCCCACTTATTCACCAATACAACAACACCTTTATTGCGTTTTTGTGCCAATCGGAAGATTTTTAAATCTTGCATCTCCACGCCCAAAGTCGCATCAATCATCAAAATAATCACATCTGCATTTTCCAAAGCACGAATGGCACGCATGACTGAGTAAAACTCTAAATCTTCATGAACTCGCGCTTTTTTACGAATACCCGCAGTATCAATTAAGAAGAATTCCTTCCCAAACTTATTGTATTTTGTGTGAATACTATCACGTGTTGTTCCCGCAATGTCCGTTACAATATTACGGTCTTCACCCAAAAGTGCATTTGTAAAAGAAGACTTACCCACATTCGGTTGACCAACAATCGCAATCTTTGGTAATTCAGTATCTAAAGGTTCTACATTAACCAATTTTTCTGTCACAGCATCCAATAAATCTCCAGTACCACTACCTGTCATCGAAGAAATAAAGAAAGTATGTTCAAAACCCAAAGACCAAAATTCATTGGCTTCCATGAGTTGTTCGTGATTATCTACTTTGTTAACTGCAAGATAAACAGGTTTTTTAGACCGACGTAGCAAATTTGCAACTTCTAAATCTAAATCTGTTGTGCCCGTACGTGCATCTGTCATAAAAACAATTGCCTCTGCTTCTTCCACAGCAATACGCACTTGTGCACGAATTTCTTGTTCAAATACATCTGTAGAATGTTCCACAAAACCACCCGTATCTACGATAGTAAATTGTTTTCCATTCCAGTTCATTTCACCATAAATACGGTCACGTGTAACGCCACTGACATCATCGGTAATCGCTTCACGTTCACCAATCATTCTGTTGTAAAAAGTTGATTTACCCACGTTTGGGCGTCCAACAATAGCTACGATATTACTCATTGTACAAATTAGTGCGGGTGACAGGAATGAATTTTGAATTTTGAATGAAAAATTTTGAATGTCTTTTTCATTTCAAGAATACAAAACTAACAAACTTGCCCGCTGACGACTTTCATGTCGCCGTTAAAAGATAATTCAGATAAGATTACAAATCCGAAAAAGTCTGCAAAAGTACAACCTTTCGTGGGTTCTGAAAATTAACTTTTCACTTTTTAAATAAATTCATAGTAAAAGATAGTCTGAATTGTCTCTTAGGAATGATGTAAACTTATTTTTGCATCAT
>CAZQTE010000531.1:0-3759 GCA_964595615.1 uncultured Saprospiraceae bacterium | reverse complement strand
ACATCTTTTCTCGCCTGCTTTCCTCAAAAAAGACTTCAGTAGCCGAGCTACCGATGCTCGGCACACAGTATGCAAGACTTTTTTAAGAAAAGCAGACAAAAAAATATTGCACTTAGTAATACCAGATTACTTATGTCCAATTACTTAAATCTAATAATAGACTTTATTAGTCCATTCATAAAAGAACCGAATTCAAGGTATGATTTTTGAACTAATTTTTCTTACTTCAAGTCTCATTTCAGATAGAACGACGGAGACAGAATTTCCCCTCTCATTATAAAATCATAAAAACTTTTATTCAACTTGCGCAGAGATACTTCATCGGCATTTTTACTACTTTTTTTCTTTTTTGCGAACCTAGGTTTATCCTTTGCAAAAAGTAAAGTGGCATCTTTAACAGATAAAGAACGCACAAGCAAAATAAACGCTTACCTAGCGGAGGCTACAGAAAAACAAAGATTGGACTTACCTGCCGCTTTGATAGCTGCTCAAAATGCACGAGAACTGAGTCTTGGTTTTAATGAAGAAAAGAATATAACAGCCAGTCTCAGGATTGCACAATTTTATCAACTCACAGGAAAGCTTGATACATCTTTAATTATCATCAAGGATGTTTTTCTTCGATTAGAAAATCTACAAAACGATACTCTTCTTGCGGATGCCCATCATGTATTAGGCATAAACCATCAATTTACGGGAAGCTTTGAACTTGCAGTTGAAAATTATCACAAAGCACTAAATATCAATGAGTCATTAGGTTTAATCGAAGAAAGCTTAAAGCAGCTTAATAATATCGGTTTATTATATAGTGACGAGAAAGAATATGATAAAGCTTTAGAATATTTGGAAAAATGTCTGCGGATAAGTGAAGAGCATAATTTCAAAAAATATAAATTTTTCAGCTTTGGCAATATCGGCTACATTTTCATGCAACAAGAAAGATGGGAAGAAGCCAATGAAAGGCTCGAAAAGGTATTTGCACTTACTAAATATCAAGATGACCCTTTAGCATGGTGTACTCTTAATTACTTATTTTCAGAAATCAAATTGAATATACAAGAATATAAGCTAGCAAAAAAATATGCACTAAAAGCATCTAAAATTGCCAATGAAATAGACTACTCTGTCGGCATAATTTTTAGTCAAAGAGTCTTAGCAGATATTTATCGACACGAAAAAAAATATAAAAAAGCAAGAGATTTAGCACAAAAAACTCTTGATTATTTGAAAACTAATTCTGCTAATTTATATCTCGAAGATGTCATGAATGTCTTGTATAAAATAGAATATGAGACAGGTAACTATAAGGAAGCCTTAGACCTAAAAATACTTTTATCTAATCGACGAGATAGCCTTACACTCATTGAGACAAAAGAGAAAATTTCTAATTCAGAATACAAATACCAGCTGCTCAAAAATGAGAAAGAAAAGGAACTACTAACTATTGAAAATAATAGTAACCAACATGTTTCTTTTTTGGCAACTACTATCGCATTCTTGCTCGGTGCTTTAGTCTTATTTGCTTATTTTGCATATAAGAGAAGTCGAAATAATAATGAGATACTCGAAGAGGCAATTGCTGCAAAAACGAAGGAGTTAATGGACTCTAATCAACATTTAGCAAAATCTAATGAAGAATTAGAAAGGTTTGCTTTCATTGCTTCACATGACCTTAAGACACCTTTAAGGGATATTGTTAGTTTTACAGGTCTACTCTCAAGGCGGCTACAAAACCATGAAGATAAGCGTGTACATGAATATCTCGATTTCATAAAAAATGGTGGTATTCGTCTCAACAGTATTATCAGGGATACATTGGAATATTCTCGACTTTCTTCTCGAGAAAAGTTAGACAAGGTAGAATCTATTGATTTGAATGAGATGCTTGATGATTTAGAAAATTCTATGTCCAATTACTTGAAAGAAAAAAATGCAAAACTCGTCAAACATGGAACATTACCAAAAATCGTGACAAATCACTCTAATTTGTTTTTGCTTTTACAAAACTTATTTGAAAATGGTCTGAAGTACAATAAGTCTGCAAATCCAACTATTGAAATTTATACTAAATCTAATGCTGATACTTTATCGATTTTTGTAAAGGACAATGGAATTGGTATCCCAGATGAATTTAAAGAAGAAATTTTTGTAATGTTTTCTCGTTTACATAGCCAAAATGAGTATGAAGGTAGTGGACTCGGATTGTCCATTTGCAAGAAAGTAGTTGAGCAACTAAAAGGCGATATATCCTTACAAAGTGAACTGGGAAAAGGGAGTACATTTGAAATACAGCTGCCTTTAAAGTAAATAAAGTGATTAATTTATTAACTCTCCGTCTTGAAAAAACTCTATCTTTTCTAGGACTCCCTGTTCATTATGGTAAGTCCATTTTCCATCTTTTACAGATGTTTTTACTTTATTTTTAGCTATGATTGTTTTGCGGGTTAGTATGTCAAATTTAACTATATCCTCATCTCCTTCTTCAATAAGTATTTTATAATTTCCTGCAATTTTGACGATACCATTTGAGTAATATTCCTTATACTTACCACTTTTGTAATCGTCTTCGTATTCACATTCTTTTTCAAGTTGACCACTTTTAGAATAGTTTTTCCATATTCTGAATTTTCTATCTCTATATATTATTCCAGCTTTACTAATTTGACCATCAGGGTAAAAGTTTGTTTGAAAAATAGAATCTGTGTGACTAAAATATTCCTCCTCTATGAGTTTTACGCCTCGCAAATCAAAAATTTCTTTTACGCCTACTGGCTTATTTTCAACATAATCCTGAACAACCTGAACTACATATTCACCCATTTCATTCTGAGTATATTTGGTATATTTTCCGTGTAAAAGACTATCTTTCACCTCACAGACAAGACTATCCATTCCCATCATTCCATACCCCATTTCAATATAGACTCCTTCTCCTGATTTTAAGTTCTGATTAAAGTTGGTTTCCCATTGGTTTATATATCTATTGCCATTTTTTCGAGAGTAAATTATTTCTTCTTTTTTCTTACCGTTTTTATACCAATACTCAGCAAATCCTTCTTGAATCAAACCATTATCGCCATATTTGACATAGGTTTCTATTGACTGAAGCTTGTCTTTTTTATTTCTACTAAATGAATTGAGATATTGAGAATAGTAACGTTTCTGTATGGTCACAGAATCACCTTCGAGGAGGAGCATTATCCGTTCAATTTGCATATTAGGATAATACAGAGTGTCTATGCTTGCGTATTGACCGAAGCATAAAAGGGGGCTAAAGTTAAAAATTAGTAATAGTATTATGTTTCTCATTTCCCCTCAATTATTATGCGATAAGGCCGATTTTATCTATTCTTTGAGAGATGCAATAGGTGTGTTTTGTTTTGAAAACTCAGTTTGGTGCAATTAAACTTAATGGTCAAAATTAATGCCAGTTGATTTGAGGATAAGTAGTAGGACATAATTTATGTGGATAAATTTGAGAGAGATTTTTTGTTAGTTTTCTTTTAAAGAAGCTCAACGAAGCCTCTTAAGTAGCACCCCCTATTTATTTCGGTAATTTGACAAGATATTTTCCCGCCTATTTCCTCCCAAAAAGTAAGTCCGTAGCTTGGCTATGCACTGATTTTTTGAAGAAAATATGCAAAAAAATCTCATTCTCAAATTTTCCGAAATAAATAACGTGTGCTACTTAGGAATGCGAAAACAAACTAGAATCTCTCACTCCACGATGAACTCCACCCTACGATTCTCAGGATGATA
>CAZQTE010000530.1:0-3789 GCA_964595615.1 uncultured Saprospiraceae bacterium | reverse complement strand
GTGACAACTGAAAATGGTCGCATTGCTAAAAAAGTAATTGTGAAGTAAATACTTTATAAGTAGACAATTGTCTATTTACAATATTGAGAGCCTTTCTTCGTCTGCGGATGAAGAAAGGCTCTTCTAGTTAAAATTAACCTACATTCATCTCACATTTGCTCTATTTATCAATCTCGTTTTTTTTAATGCGTTTTTTTTATGAAATTCGCCATGTAATTCAAAAATACAGAGACGATTACCGTCAACTGTCAACCAACAACTGTCAACTTAATATAATGACCAAACGCAATTTTCTCTTACCGATATTAATATTCTTCTTTAGTATCAACGGTCTCCGCGCAGGCGAAGGCATGTGGCTACCTCAACTTTTGCAAGCTCTCAATGAAGGCGATATGCAAACTATGGGAATGAAGCTAACCGCAGAACAAATTTACAGTGTCAATCAAGGTAGCTTGAAAGATGCAATCGTTCACTTTGGTGGTTTCTGTACTGCTGAGGTTATCTCTAAAGAAGGTTTGATTTTAACTAATCATCACTGTGGATTTGGTGCTATTCAAGAACATACGACTTTGGAAAACAATTATCTACGAGACGGTTTTTGGGCAACGAATAAGAAAGATGAGAAAATGAATGCTGATTTATTTGCTAAATTTATTGTGCGAATTGATGATGTATCAGCAGTCATTTTGAAAGGTGTGACAGATAAAATGACAAAGGAAGAACGTCAGTCTATCATTGATAAAAATATCCAAGCCGCTAAAAAAGCAGCAAAAAAAGAAAGCTACCAAGATGTAGAAATCAAGCCTTTTTTCAAAGGAAATCAATACTTTCAGTTCATTTCAGTTAGTTATCCTGATGTGCGTTTGGTAGGCGCGCCACCGTCTTCTATTGGTAAGTTTGGTGCAGATACTGACAACTGGGAATGGCCACGTCACACGGGCGATTTCTCACTTTTCCGTATTTACTCTGATGCCAATGGTTTGCCTGCAAAGCCAAGTGCAGATAACATTCCATTAAAACCTAAGCACTCTTTACCAATTTCTTTGGATGGTGTCGAAGAAGGTGATTTTTCTATGGTTTTTGGTTTCCCTGGTCGTACAAATGAATATTTACCAGCATCAGCAGTTGAACAAATTATGACAGTAACTGACCCTGCGCGTATCGCTATTCGTGATAAAGCATTGAAAATTGTAGACGGTTATATGCGTGCGGATGAAGGTATCAAAATCAAATACGCTTCTAAATTTGCAAGTATTGCAAATGGTTGGAAAAAATGGATTGGTGAAGTACAAGGTTTGACGAAAACGGATGCTTTGGGTAAAAAACGGGCGTATGAAAAGGAATTTACGAAGCGTTTAATTACTTCTAAAAAGAAATTTCCAGTAGAATATACAACTTTGATTTCTGAGTTTGGTAAGGTTTATACAGAAATGGCACCTTATGCCTTAGCTGCAAACTATCAAAGTGAAGTGACGAGTAGAAATGTGGAGTTATTGCGCGTAGCGGGTTTAATGAAACGTCTGACAGATGCTTTTGATAATAATGGTGAAGCAGGTTATAATGGATTTAAAGGGCGATTAGCAGGTTATTTGGAAGGTTTTTATAAGGATTATTCTCCAATGGTTGACCAAGATGTTTTCGCAGCATTAATGGAGATGTACGTTACGAATTTAGATGCAAAATATGTCTCTGAGACTGTCCGAAAAGCAACTATGCCTTATGACAATGACTACGCAAAATGGGCAGCAGCAGTATATAAAAGCACCAGTTTCACTGACAAATCTTCTGTTGATAAGATTTTCTCTTTACAGCCAGCAGAAGCAGTCAAAGCTATCAAAAATGACCCAGCTTATGCATTGATTTTAGATATGCAAAGTCACTACAATACAGTGGTTGCACCGACTTACGACAGATTACAAACACGCGTCGAAGACCTTATGCGTATTTACATGAAAGCGCAAATGGAAGTTTATACTGATAAAAAATTCTTCCCAGATGCAAATAGCACGATGCGTGTAACTTACGGAAAAATAGAAGGTTACGAACCACGTGACGCTGTCATTTACAAAAATAAAACTTACCTTGACGGTATGGTAGCGAAGTACGTACCTGGCGATTACGAGTTTGATTTACCGAAAAAGCTCTTAGAATTAGAGAAAAATAAAGACTACGGTATCTACTCTGAAACAGTCAACGGCGAACAAAAAGTACCTGTTTGTTTCCTCGGAAGTAACCACACCACAGGGGGTAACTCTGGTAGCCCTGCTATCGACGCTAGCGGTAATCTCATCGGTCTTAACTTTGACCGTGTATGGGAAGGTACAATGAGTGACATCAATTACGACCGCCGTATTTGCCGTAATATCATGGTAGATGCGCGCTATATTCTTTTTATCATTGACAAATATGCGGGTGCGGGAAGTTTGATTGAGGAAATGGAATTGGTGCATCCGAAGAAAGGGAAATAAAAAAGGTTGGAAAGGTTTTAAAGGTTGAAAAAGTTGTAAATTGATGGGCAAATGCCTTTCATTACAGTTTTTACAACCTTTAAAACTATTACAACTTTTACAACCCTTTAAAACCCTTTTTTATGGAAAAAATAACCTACCCCGTCCTCATTTACAAAATAACTGACGAAGCCTATCTCGGGGTGCTCGTTGGGGCGGGCTATCAGGTTATGGAACGTGATGTGCGTCGCGTGAAAGATTCTTTGAGTGATTTTTTGAAGCGAGATTATAAGAAAAGTGGGAATTATCCATTTTTTGAGATTGGAGAGGCGAAAATGAAAGCGATTGGAGTGAATATTCGTCCGACTTATACGACTAATTCGGGGGCTATTTTTCCAGTGAGTAAAGAGGTGCGGGTGGAAATGCCCGTGATATATGGCGAGACGGAGAAAGGCGTTTATCAGTGTCATTTGCCTTTGTTTGGTGGGAGTTTTTACTATTATGACCAGCGACAACTAAAGGTTTTGGCACAGCATTTTATTACGGTGCAGCTGAATGAGCGTCAACCAGAACAGGTTTATCGTTTTTTGGGCTATGGAATGCCTGAGTTAGAAACGGTTTCTCTTAAAGTAAATTACAATCGGACACATGGCTGGCGTGGTATTGGAGGACAGCGTCGATTTGATAATTTAGAGCGTTTGACAGAACGCCTGCCCTTACCCAAATCTGTGCAGCGCCGCATGAGTGCACTTCCACAGACTGCATGGGAATTAGAAGATAAGGTGACAGAACTCACTGAAAAACTTATCACACAAAAAGCAAATGTTCTCATCGTCGGCAAGCGCGGGACAGGCAAATCTGCTATTTTACAACAAGCTATTCGTAAAATTACACCTGTCGGCAAACGATTGGATAAAGGCAAGACTTTTTGGCGTATGATGCCACAAAGACTGACTGCCAGCTCTAAGTACTTGGGGGAATGGCAAAAGGCTGCGGAGGGTTTAGTTGAAGAATTGCAAGCGGCAAATGGCATTCTTTGGGTTGTGGATATTGTTACTCTTTTAAGAACGGGAGGCAGAGGACCTGAGACGAGTGTCGCGGCTTATTTGCAGACTTTTATCCAGTCTGGTAAGTTGCAAATGGTGGGCGAAGTGACGCCTTCTGAATTGGAAAGTTTGCGTCGTTTGCTACCAGGTTTTGCGGAGACCTTTCAGTTGGTGCATCTGGAAGAAATGACGGAAGTACAAGTCTTTGGCATTTTGAAGAAACTTGCAGATTATTCTACTAACAATCTCAAAATCAACATCTTATCAGACGCGCTGCAATTAGGTTATCGTTTATT
>CAZQTE010000529.1:0-3811 GCA_964595615.1 uncultured Saprospiraceae bacterium | reverse complement strand
ACTTTATTGTGAATATTTATCTAATCAAGTTAATCATTATTAAAAAAAGGAGTATGAAATCAAGAATGCTAAGATAGAATTATACATTTTTGCATAACTTGGGTTTCTATTTATGCTTGAATAGACATAACTAATTGGTTATGAAGACTTTCGAGTAAAATATTAACATGAAAATACGGATTGTAGTTTTTATTTTATGTAATTATTGTTATTATCTGTTTTTTACTTTTAGAGTCATCGCAACAATTTTATAAAAAATGAAGTTTATTATTCTCAGAATATAATAGACCTTTCTATGTACCTCAATGAAGTACTGAGAATTATTTATTATTTGCGTAAGAAGCTTGGTTTTAACCGAACTCCTTTTGAGAGAATATTTAAATTTTATATCTTAAATTAAAAATATAAAATGTTGAAGAATAAGACATGCCACATTTTAATTTTAGAAGATGTGGAAACAGATGCAGAACTCATCAAGCGCGCCGTAAAATCTTCTATACAAAATGCGGTCTTCACTATAGCAAACGACAAACAAAGCTTTGTAGAAAAGCTAAACTGGCAGGTGCCTCAGGTTATTCTTTCTGATTATAACATACCTGGATATGGAGGCTTAGAAGCGATGAAATTAGTACATGAAAAGCATCCTCATATTCCTTTTGTTTTTGTGACAGGTATGCTTAATAATGAGGAAAAAGCTGCTAAAACTATTTTAGAGGGTGCTTCTGCTTATTTATTAAAAGATAATCTTAAGTCTTTAGGCGGTGTTATCGCGGAGGTCTTAGAAAAGTCGAAAGATAAATATGAGAAGGTTGAAAAAGATAGACAAAGAACACGACGAATAAATTTTACTCTACAAAAAATTACTGCAGTAAGTGAAAAATCTTCTGCTAATGAGAGTGAAAAGAGTATTATCGCTAAGTTAATTGATGATGTTAGAGAAGATTTAGCCTTGAAACAAGTCGCGGTCTCAGCCTAATGAGCTAAAACTAAATAGCGAATTAAAAAAATCCTAATTCTCAATCTGAGAATTAGGATTTTTTTTGTTTTGGGTGAATAAGTTCTTGAATTACTTTTAACTTATACCCAACCTTTTTGATATCTATCCCCGTCTTACTAATTAAGTACATGACCCTATTTATTTGGACATTTTGAGAGGATATTTTTATCGCTATTTTCCTCCAAAAAATAGTTCCGTAGCTAAGGCTATGCAACGATTTTTTGAAGAAAACTATCGACAAAAACCTCTCTCTCAAATTTATCCAAATAAATAAGGTCATGTACTTAAACTACTCATAACTCTCTTTTTTTTACCAAAATCTAAAATAATGAAGCTATCAAAAAAATTATTACAAGCTATGACAATGGGCTTAGCTATTGGTGCCACTGTAACAACAAGCTCATGTACAGCCTTGGGTGGAGATGTTAACATTTTACCCGTAGCTGAAGACGACAAGTGTACTGAAAAGTGCGACACAAATTGTAAACATTCTAAGAATGTTTTTACGGCGGAAGATTGTCCTGCTTGCGGACTTGGTTAAAAACTAAAACTCAAATCAATGAAGCTATCAAAAAGATTACTCCAAACCATGACTATGAGTTTGGCTGTGGGAACAACAGTAGCTGTTACTTCGTGCACTTCAATTAAGGAAAATGCAGAAGTAAATCCAGAAGGAGAAATTTGTACGATAACTTGCAGTGAAAATTGTACAGACCACGAAGGGCAAACTACCGAACTTTGCCTCACCTGTGGTCGAGGATAACCAATATCGAATGAGTAAAATACTCTCTTCTGTTGCATGTAATCTTGATGCCAATTTACTGGCTGCGACTTTGCCCTTATTTGCGGCAGATGAGGTAGATGGTATCGAATGGTCTTTTGACACATTGTACAAAACACGGAATATTCCGCCTTGGTTTACGCAGCTTTTAACTGCATTTAGTAGTGAAAATCGATTAGTAGGGCATGGCGTATTTTTCTCTCTTTTCTCTGGAAAATGGTCGGAAGAACAAGAAAACTGGCTTCTTCAACTTAAAAAGAAGTGTGAATACTTTAATTTTGACCATATCACAGAGCATTTTGGATTTATGACTGGTGAAAATTTTCACCAAGGCGCACCCATTAGTTTACCTTTTACATCTGAAACTTTAGCTATAGGGCATGATCGCTTAAAGCGTATTTATAATGCATGTGAAAGACCTGTAGGTTTAGAAAATTTAGCTTTTGCTTACTCTTTAGACGAAGTGAAAAAGCATGGTGAATTTTTAGAAAAATTAATAGAACCAGTTAACGGTTTTATCATTTTAGACTTACATAATTTGTATTGTCATTTACACAATTTTGATTGTAACTTTGACGAAATCATCCTGTTATATCCATTAAGTCGTGTTCGTGAGATTCATATATCTGGCGGCAGTTGGGAAGACTCCACAGCTAAAACCGATAGAAAAATACGCCGAGATACTCATAATGAACCTGTACCAGAGGAGGTTTTTGAACTTTTAAAAGATTGTATTCCTCTTTGTCCTAATCTCAAATTTGTAGTGATGGAACAATTAGGTACGGGCTTAAAGACTCTAGAAAGTAAGACTGCTTTTCAGCAAGATTTTTTGCGTATGAAAGGTATTGTTAAGCAAAATAATACCAACGATTCATTAAATACTTCAAACACCTTTCTCCCGTATAATAACTCGTTTCATTTATCAAAACCAATTGAAAATCTCAGTTTGTATAATCAACAATTGCAACTTTCTGATATTTTAGAGAATGCAATAGATTATAAAGATGCACAACTACGGCTGGAAAAATCTGATATGAAAAATACAGCATGGGAGGTTGAAAAGTGGGATATTGGAATGTTAGAAACAGCGATTGCGATTGCGCAGAAATGGAAAAATGGGTTTTGAGAATAAAAAAAGCGTCGAGAATTTAATTGTTCTCAACGCTTTTTTAATTTCAAAATAAACTATAATTATTTTCTGTTTCTGTCATCACCTAATTGATAAGATGCAGTTAAGCCTAACCAAACATAAGTATCAATATTATCTGGATTGGCGTTTTCGCTGACACCGTCTAACAAATCAGAAAAAACAGGACGGTAGCTCAATTCCAAGCCTAGAGCGAATTTTTCGCTAAGGTGTTGTTTTATTCCACCTCCTATAATAAAGCCAAAAGCAGAACCAAATTCCTCTTCTGCATTATCTTCAGGAATACCAGTAGGCTCAGGATTAGCTAGAGCAAGACCCAATCCACCATTAACATATAAGGCGAAATTATCTTCTCCTCGGTATCTGTTTTCTCCGAGGATGTAGTAATCTGCGCTTAGTGTAATACCAATTAGAGAAGTTGGTTCCAATTTAAAACCACGACCTATACGTGATTCATAATTGGCATCATCACCAGAAATACTACCAACCAAAAGGCTAAGTTTTCCTGTTAATTTATCAGAAAAGTATTTACCGTAGTAAGCACCAAATGCAAAATTACTGACTCCAAAATCAAAAGCTGGCTCTACTAAATCTCCTTGGTAATTTGATATTCCAACCATTAATCCAATTTCAGATTTAGGAGATTTGAATAATTCCGAGTTAGCAGTTTTGTTATTTTGAGCATTTAAAACAAAAGTAAGGCTGACAAAAAAAGTAAGTAAAAGTGTAAGTTTTTTAAACATTATTTGCAAGGTTAAAAATTAAAAAAAAAGTAGGTTTCTATTTTCTTGACGAAAATGTGAATATTTTATTCAAAGTTCAGTGTTAGTCATAGAAGTAAAGTGATAAGTGAAAAAACTTATCAAGCTCAGACAGCTTATAAAAA
>CAZQTE010000528.1:0-3818 GCA_964595615.1 uncultured Saprospiraceae bacterium | reverse complement strand
TAAAAAGCCTCGTCAATGCCCTGCATTGCCTACGTTTTTTGCCTCAAATAAGAAACAAATAATTATTCAACTTTGTTATAACTTATTCTTTAAATGACCCTTAGGATTTTAATTTTTTTATGTCACATGCCACGGGATTTGTCAAAGAACCTTTTTTTAAAACAACCTAATAATGAAAAAACTCTACTTCCTAAGTTTTGTACTTCTAGTTGCGTTTTCTGCTTTACAAATATCGGAAACGACCGCGCCACCTCCACCTCCTGGTGGAAATCCAATTTTGCCAGTTACACCATATAATTACGAGTTTGATTTGCCTTCTCATATAAATTTACCAAGTTCTGGTGGATATGGACAAGTACCCGCTCCTAATTTTAATTCTATTACAGATGATAAAGCAACGCTTGGTCGTGTTTTGTTTTACGACACACGTTTGTCATTAAATGATGATTTATCCTGTGGTTCTTGTCACAAGCAAGAGCGTTCCTTTGCTGATGATAAGCGTTTTAGTGAAGGAATTGATATGACTGCGACAACTCGTAATACTCCGAATATCAATGATTTAGGTTGGAGGACAACTGATTTTTTATTTTGGGATATGCGAGAAGATGACTTAGGCGATTTGGCTTTGTTACCAGCATTAAATGAAGAGGAGTTGGGTAATAATTTAGTGACGATAATCGAAAGGGTAAGTGAAGCACCTTTCTATGCTCAATTATTCGACAATGCTTTTGGTTCTTCAACGGTTACGGAACAGAGAATTTCTGATGCGCTAGAACAATTTATGAATTCGATGACAACTTTCGAAACTCGTTGGGATGAAGCCGCTAATAATAATTTTCAAACATTTACTTTGGAGGAACAATTGGGGCGTGAACTTTTTGAAGAGAGTTGTGCTATTTGTCATTCACCTCCAAATTTTATGAGCAGTATGGTCATGTTGGCTAATAATGGTTTGGACTCCGACTTTTCAAATGATGGCGGTTTAGGAGATTTTAGTGGTAATCCTAGCGAATTAGGATTGTTTAAGTCTCCAACTCTAAGAAATATTGCACTGACAGCTCCATACATGCATGATGGTCGCTTTGAAGATTTAGATGCTGTAATTGACTTTTATAGCGACTCCCTAAAGACGAATGGTAGTAGTATGAGTGAAATGCCATTTTTTAATCTAGACTCGGAGACAGGATTTGATTTTGATGAAGAAGAAAAGGCTGCTTTAAAAGCTTTTTTACTAAGCTTAACCGACCAAAATTTTACTACGGATCCGCGTTTTTCTAATCCTTTTCCTCAACTAGTTAATACCTCTATTGTGGAGTTAGAAGGTGTTCATGTTTATCCAAATCCAACAACTGATTTTTTGCAAATCAAATTGCCTGAAACTGGAAAGTCATCAATATTTTTGAGCTCTCTCGATGGCAAAATGGTGTTTAGTGATATAACTTCAAGTGGAGATTATAGATTGGAAAGGATGGGTTTGCCAAGTGGTATTTATTTTTTACGGATTGAGTCAAATGCAAAAATTAAGACAATGAAAGTGGTTTTTGAGTAGAAAATCGTATTAAATCTTAATTTTGAGGGTTGAAACGACTTAATGTTGTTTCAACCCTTTTTTGTCATAGGGGGAAAGACTGTTAAGAGTGTCTTTATTGTGAAAGCTTGTAATAAGTCTATAGACAAAAATAACTACCTACATTCTAATAATATTTAATGAGAACCAACAAATTTATACAATCATTTCTATTCCTATTTTTATCCCTAAATCTCGTTGCACAAGATTGTGAAGAGTTTGAAGTCGCAGGAGAAAACTGTGAAACTGCTCCTTACATCTGTGATTTGGAAGGTTATTGTTCTAATAACTACCAAGCTGGAGATGATGGAACTCCAAATGCGTTTTGTGGACAAGTAGAAACAGATGTTTGGTTAGCTTTTCGAGCAGGTACGACATTTTTAGAATTAGAAATCGAGCCTTATGATTGCCAAAATAATAATGGTATTCAAGCGGCGATGTTTTCTACTTCTAACTGTAATACTTTTACTTTAGTTTCTAATTGTTTTGATGCTGGAAGTCCGCAAATATTTATTTTAGAAGCTAATAATTTAGTGGTTGGAAATACCTATTTCATTATGATAGATGGAAAGGGAGGAGACCGTTGCAATTTTACTTTTAATTTATTGAATGGCTTTACTATTCCGCCAGAGTGGTCAGTGGCAGGAGAACCTTCCTTTGGATGCATTGGCGAAGAAGCGGTATTGAATGGTGAGAGTATAAATAATTCAGCGGCAGCCGAATTTGAATGGATTACAGATGATGGTAATATTGTTTCTGGTGGAAATACTCTAACGCCAACAGTTGATACACCTGGAACTTATAGTTTGGTGGTAACTGATAATGCACAATCTTGTACAGATACTTCTTCTACGACTTTTACTTTTCATCCTGAGATATTATTGAATATTCCTTCACCAGAAGTCTTAAATTGTGTTGACAATCAAACTGTTGAAATAGATTTGGAAATTAGCGGAGTTGATGACCCTTTTTCGTTTTCTTGGTTAAATGCTGTCGGTACTGAGGTCGGCACTGAACAAACTGTTGAAGTGGATGTGGCTGGGATTTATACTGTCATTGTGACCAATGAATTAACGGGCTGTGAAAAATTGGCTGAAACAGAAGTATTTGCAGATTTAGATACGCCAGTTGCATTAATAGACCCAGCTATAGAGTTAGATTGTTTGACGGATACAATCACCTTAACTGCCTCAAATTCTTCTCAAAATCCTGATTTTATTGCTATTTGGACAACGGTCAATGGAAGTATCATTAGTAATCCCCTTGGTTTATTTACGGATGTCAACTCTGTCGGAACATATAATTTGAATATTTTAAACCCAGATAATGGTTGCGAGTCAGAAGATGAAGTAGTCGTTACTCGTAATGAAGCAGAACCAAATGCAATTCTAGCAACTGTCAAAAATCCATGTTATGATGAGGAGACAGGTTCAATAAAATTAGACAGTGTTTTAAACGGTAATCCCGATTATCTTTTTGCTATTGATAGTTCTGAATTTTCAACTGTGAGTTTCTTTGAAAATCTAAGACCTGGACCCTATGTTTTTACTGTAAAAGACGCCGTTGGTTGTGAATATGATACGACTATTAATATTGTTCCGCAAGACCAGATATTGGTGGATTTAGATGACGATTTTGAAATCTTATTAGGAGACTCCGTCATTTTGAGACCCAATTTAAGCGAAGAAAATTTAAGTTTTGAATGGTTGCAGGATACTACTTTTTTATCTTGTCATGATTGTGAAACACCAACAGTTAATCCTACAGAGTCAGCTTATTATATCCTCTATGTTGAAGATGAAAATGGATGTTTTGCTAGTGATTCTTTACGAATTTACGTAAATCAGAAATATAGAATTTTCTTTCCTAATGCCTTTTCTCCAAATGGTGATGGAAACAATGATATTCTGTATCTTTTTGGAGGTAGTGATGTGGTAAATGTGATTTCACTAGAAATATATGATCGTTGGGGGGAACTCTTGTTTAGTGATAATAACTTTTTGCCTAATGACCCTTTACATGGTTTTGACGGCAAACATCGAGGAAAGGATTTGAATAGTGGAGCGCTTGTTTGGCAAGCCCAAGTGCAATTTTTAGATGGACAAATAGAATGGTTTAATGGCGTTAGTCATTTGATGAGATAGAATTTTTTGTCTTTCATAGAGTCTATTAGGAATGTGAGATTAATAGATTCAAAATCTGAGCCGCTTATTTTTTCGTTTAGTTTTGGCTTGAAAATGGGCGTTTGTCG
>CAZQTE010000527.1:0-3828 GCA_964595615.1 uncultured Saprospiraceae bacterium | reverse complement strand
TTACTTAATACACTGTAAACAAAGTTTCTTTAAATTTTGACTGACTCTTTTTTGTTTATGCTTCGTTAAAAATTCCCACCGTAGCTACGGCTACGCTGAAAATTTTTGCCTTACCTAAACAAAAAATAGCCTTGTCAAAATTATAAAAAACTTAATTTACAGAGTATTTAAGATAGATTTGCGGAAAATTTAAATTTAAACAGTATGACAGACGAATTAGTTAAATGGATTGTAGATATTGTAGGTTGGATTGCGGCAGTTGAATTAATTACAGCCTATGCACTTATCAGTTACAAAAAAGTAGATGCAGACTCCGCGCTTTTTCAATGGCTCAATCTAACAGGAAGTATTTTTTTGATTGTTAATACTTATTATTATCATGCCTATCCTTCGACTATTGTCAATGTGTTTTGGTTGTTTATTGCCTTTTTTGCTTTAATTAGAATCATGCGGAAAACTGATAGTTGATGTCAGATAAATGTGGAACAACACACATTTATCTAATATCAACTAGTAACTACTTATTCAACAATTGAGCATCCAAAGAATACCAACCCGCTCCCTTAATCATTAAGATGATGTAAGGTACAAGGAATAAAATCGCATGCTCCTTATCTGCTAATGGGTCTCCTCCGTGAATCATAAATGTCGCAACTAGCATCGTAATTATAAGAGGAATAGACACCCAACGAGTAAAAAGACCTAAAACCAAAAGTGCGGCACAAACTAACTCGGAAAATACAGCTAACTTCAAGGAGTTGGCTGCACCCAATCCCATAACATCCGCAAATTTGACAGGTCCTTCTGCCATTAACTTATCTAGTTTGGGTAATCCGTGATTTAATAACATTAAGCCGCCAAAAGTAAGACGTAGAAGTAAAAGGGAAAAATCTGTAGATTTAGAGTTATTCATGTTTTTTCGTTTAGTTTTGATTGAAATTTTGTCAAAGAACCATAAAAATAGTACAAAAAAAACTTTTCCTTGCTGTAAGCATTTCAGACTTCACTATATTCGCAAAAATTTTAACGTAAAGATTTAAAGATGGCACAAAGAGACGCACTTGCGCAAAATGTAGAGTATAATTTCATGTTCTGGTTACACCTGTTTTTAACCATGTTAAGTTGGTTTATTCCTGTTCTTTTTTGGTGGCCTATTGTCTTGGCTGCTTACGGTACTGTTCTAATGCAGTTTGTTGTGTTTAACCGTTGTGTTATGAATAAAGAACACGATTTAGACGACGATGGTGATTTTACATTCTACGCTTTCCTTTTAGAACAACTTGGCTTCACGCCTGACCGTCCTAAAACAAAAGTAATCGTCCGTAAATGGATTTATGTTTTCTTGGGTAGCTTCACTATTTTGTGGCAGTTGGTTTTAAAACAAGACCACCTCATTCACTTCAAAGATATTTTTGCAGCGATAGGGTTTTAAAAGAGTTGAGAGTTGTGGGTTAAGAGTTAAGAGTTGCTATGCTGACTTGTACGCCACCCATAACCCACAACCCACAACCCACAACTCATAACCCACAACCCACTTTTATGACAATAGTAATCACAGGCGCAACCAAAGGAATTGGACGCGCAGTAGCTGAAAAATATGCTACAAACGGTTTTGATATTGCGATAAATGCGCGTACCGAAGCAGACTTGACTGCCTTTAAGCAAGATTTTGCAGCGAAATATCCAAATATTCGTGTCTTGACGAAAGTTACTGATATGAGTAAGAAAGAGGAAGTTATTGCTTTTGCTGAGTATGTAAAAGAGCATTGGACGACGATTGATATTTTAGTGAATAATGCAGGGAAATTTATCCCTGGCAATATTGCTGATGAGACAGAAAATGCCTTAGAAAGTATGATTGAGACTAATCTTTACAGTGCTTATCATTTGACACGTGCTTTATTGCCTACAATGCTGGCTAAGAGTACTGGACATATTTTTAATATGTGTAGCATTGCAAATTTGCAAGCTTATCCAGGTGGTGGTTCTTACAGTATTAGTAAGTATGCTTTGTACGGATTTTCTAAAAATTTGCGCTTTGAGCTGAAAGATAAAGGTATCAAAGTGACCTCTGTTATGCCTGGTGCAACTTGGTCGGCATCTTGGGAAGGTGTAGATTTACCTGAGTCTCGTTTGATGCAAGCAAGTGATATTGCAGAGGCGATATGGTCTGCGAGTCGAATGAGTCCTGCTGCGGTTGTTGAAGATATTGTGTTGCGTCCGCAATTGGGAGATTTGTAGTTTATAGTAGAAAAATAAATCTGTACTCATCAGATGACTTTGAGTCATCTGATGAGTACAGATTTAATTTGCATTTCCAGTCTAAAAATCCCTATATTTACCCTACACAAGAGAATTTTTATTTCCACTACACAACATACAACTCGATGAAAACCAAATATTTATTCCTGACACTTCTGTCATTACTTTCCATTTTTACTCCCCTTATTGCACAAGAAAATATTCCTATTGTTCAAATTGAACAAGGGGAATTGATTGGTGCATTGCCTTATGGTCGTCATTTTTATTTGACGGGAAGTGCGGTGCTACCCAGCGGAGAAGTTGCGGATAGTGTCGTCGTGCGTTTGTACAAAACCAATGTGCGCCATTTCAATAGAAATAAAAAGAATACACGCGAGTTGAGTGAAAATCAAAAGGATTTTTACACTCAGAATAGAACGAATAATGAGTTTTTGGTAGAAAAATCAACTTGGGTACGCTACCGAGATAGAGATGCAGAGAATTTTCGTGTGTATGTGAATAAACCATTGCAGTTTGCGAGAGAGTATATCGTGGAAATCAATTATTTCCGCCGTTACAACTTCAGTTTTTCGAGTAAACAAAAAGATGAAATATTGACTACGGTAGTGGATATTACCCAAGATGTTTTTGCTAATGATGGCGTTTTGACTAGCGAACAAACTGCGGATTATCTTAATTTAGTGGTCTTAGGTGCTATGCGTCAGCAAGTGGAAGCATCAGGAGATAATTTTTATGGATTTGATAAATCTTTGAATGAAAATCCAATCGTTAATGCCGCTTCGCTTAATGTTTTGACCAATGATTATTTGAATGTCGTCGGACCACAAAAGGCGAATTTGGTGCGAGCAAAAGCAAAATTGAAAGAAGCTAAAAATGATTTAGAAGAGGCGCAAGATGAAGATGATGAAGAGTCTGCACAAGAAGATATTGATAAATGGACAAAGCGAATCCGTACCGCTAAACAAGAAATTGAAGATACAGAAGCAAAACTGGAAAGTAAACTGCGTATTATCAAAAATCAACTGGCTTTGGTCAGCGTTGACCGCCCCGCAGAGTCTACGCGTCCGACAGCAATAACGGAGTTAGATGTCATCAAAGTCGGAACAGCTTTTGGCGGTGGTGCTATCTTTTTCAATCCCCGCAATGCAGAAACACGTGAATTAAATGCGATTGCTTACACGGCATTAAAGTTTTATTTTTTACCTGTTGACAAGCGTATTGATAAGCCTTATTTGACTAGTTATCCATTCATCAATCGGGCGTCGATTATGTTGGGAGTCGCGACTTCTGGCTCATTAGAATATCGTGGACAAGAATTAGTGAAACCAATTGGTATAACTCCTGTAGCTGGAATTAGCTACGATGTTAATCGCTATTTTAGTTTAGATTTAGCAGCTACAGTTTTCCGTCAGCCTTCGACGAGCATCCTTTCGAGTCAAAAGAAAACGCGCTTTGCACCGATAGTGGGATTCACATTTGATTTGGATGCTTTTAATCGAATTAAGAGTTTGACAGGTGGAGAAGGTCCTTATAATGTTAGTCCTACTGGGAATTAGTTATTGGTTA
>CAZQTE010000526.1:0-3828 GCA_964595615.1 uncultured Saprospiraceae bacterium | reverse complement strand
TGTCCCGAGGCAATCGGGAAGAAAAATTATTCCCGATAGCTATCGGGACCAACTTATCGGACTTATTATTTCGTCGTTACTAAGTCCACTTTATCGATGAATTATTGATGTACACAGGAATTTTAGGCACTCCATGTACGAAGTGCGCCTTTGATGTATTTTGGTCTTCTGAGATTGACAAGAAAATCTAAATTAAGTGCTTAACATTAAGACATGTCTTGCTTTTTTTGCAGTTTCAGCGAGAGTCGAACCCATTTTCCATGCACCTTTTGCATTTGAAACTAATTATGTGCTGTTTTTATACGCATTTCAACTCTTTACTTTTTTAGAATTGCTAAACCAGAAAAAATTGAAAAGTAAAACACTTTTATTCGCTAATTAAGTCTAATTTCGACTTACCCCCTTCCTATGTCGAATTTTCTCTTTTGAAAATTAGTCAAATAATCACTTTAATTTAAATAAATAGCCGTAAATTGCGTAAAATTATTATCTCAGCGCAAATACATACAATTAAAATACAATAAAACCGCATTTAATCATAAATACTTAAACACAAATGCAATTTATTTAAAAATGAGTTTATCCACACGTTTTCAGACTGTATTAAAAGACCAAAGAATATCACAAAAGCGTTTTTGTGAAATCACGGGCTACAACCAACAATCGTTTTCTCGCTTTGTCAGCGGTACGATTGCTAACCCTGGTTCCAACTTACTGGTGGTGACTGCCGAGCATTTTCCGCACATCAATACGGAATGGCTATTGAGTGGACGCGGTGAGATGTACAAAAAAGGATTTTCCTCAAATGGTGAGAAGTTAGCAGAACCTATAAGTCCTATTGAAGAAAAGAAAGATTTAGGGGAAGATTTCAAATATTTGGGGAAGACGGGGCAAGAAGAAGGTCCTTTCGCTGTTTTGCTAAATTCTCTGCAAACAAAAGATACTTTGATTAAAATGTATGCAGAAAAGGTGCAAAATCTGGAGGCTGAAATTGCGCGTTTGAAGGCTAAATAATGTGTTGAATTATTTTGAATTTTACTTCTTCCAATCTTGGGAATAATTAAAAATAAACAATGAGTAAACATAAAGAAATAGAGGTTTTAGGCATTTCAGTAAAAATTAAAGTTTTAGGTTCGGAAGACTATATTAGTTTAACAGACATTGCCCAAAGCGAAAGCGGTCGAGCACCTAAAGATTTAATTAGAGATTGGTTACAAAATAATCGGACATTGCTTTTCTTAGAAGCTTGGGAGGAAACGTATAACAAAGATTTCAATCTTAGTGCGATGGATACTTTCAAGCTAGATTGTATGAAAACTAGATTTAGCCCTTCTCCCAAAAAGTATATTGAGCGGACAAATGCCATTGGAATTGTCAGTAAGGCTGGAAGGTATAATTCTGGAACATTTGCCCATATAGAAATTGCGCTTTCGTTTGCTTATTGGTTGGAACCCAAATTTCGAGTCCTATTTTTAAAGGAATTTAACCGAATGAAAAAGGCTGAAAATCTTTTAGCTGAAAATACTAAGAAGTGGGCTTTTGAAAAACTTCTGAGAAGTGCAGACGAAATACAATCTGTCGCTCGACTTGGTATCGGTCTAACTGGTGGGTCTGAAGAAGAATAAAACCCATAAATTTTAAAGGCGCGTAAATCCGCGCCTTTAAAAGTCGAGAAAATGTATTCTTTTTCAATTTTCCCCGACTCTACCAAAGACTGATAATTCGGATTATCTTCTTTGTATTTCCTTTCCTTGCTACTCAAAATCATAGAGACCTTTGCTCCTTTATTTTTATTGGTCTGTTGCGCAAATCTTGGATAAATTTGACACCCATTTTCACGGTTTCACTTCCAAAACAAATCACATAAATCCCCAAATGATTAAAATGTTGATTTAAAACGAGCGTGTCCTTTTCTCTTGCGGCAATAATCACGGTGATTTCTGTCAAGTCACGTGGTAATTGTTTCCAACCAAAAACATAATTACCCGACCATTGCAGCGGTCTTTCTTTTTCGCCTTTGGGTGCATTGGGTCGTTTGTATTTTGCAGTTTGTGCTACTCCGCCGACTGTCCAGGCATAAGCAAAGTCTTTGCGGTCAAATTTTTGGGTAAAACCACCATTTGCGTACTTGACAGAGAACAAAGGACGGATATTATACTTTTGCAAAATCGCCTTGCCTACTTGCCAGCGATTGAAATAGGCTAAAGTTGCTGCGCCAATTTCACTATTGTAATCAGCATATTTGGGTATCGAACTTAGTTTGAGTAATTGCCCTTGATTAGGTACAAATTTCACCTTTTTGGGCGCGACGTACTGTATTTGATGTGCGGTATTTTCGCGGCGGTCGGTTTTAGAGATTTGTCCTCCTGAGGCTTGCGTCAATATTTTGCAAAGACGTTTTAAATCTTCTTTGTCTTTTGGGTCTAAATTGTGCAGGACTTTGACGATATTCCATGCATCGCCTTGTGCGCCTCCGAATTTTCCATTGAAGTTTTGTAAAATCCACTTTCCTTGCTTGTATTTCAATCTGATACCGCTGTATTGGGAGGCGTAACCTGCACCGATTGCTCTAAATTTGAGTCGTGGTAGTAGATTGAAAAATGTCTGCGGGTTATTTGCGTCCGATTTGATGCGGTCGATGTCCAACCATTGAGTTTTGGCTGTGGATGGCCTGTCCAAGTCACGCGTGGGTGACTTAGCTAATGCGCTATTCGACATTGGTCTGTTCTATTTTGTCGAAAAACAGGAAAGGAAGGATGCAAAGAATACTTTATTCGAACGCGGATGCACACAGATTAAACGGATTAAACACGGATTTTTCTATTTTGACTTACTAGTTAAGAGATTGAAAAAAGGTCGTCCAATTGGATGACCTTTTTTCAGTATTTGTGAATTTCATGAAAAAAGCAAACTGAATTATTAACAATTTCTACCCATTTGTGTAATTAAGTTAATGTGCAAATACTGCAATGTTTAATAATTTCACCATAGATAAATACTTTTTAAGTTTTTGTCTTTTCAAAATACCTGCTTAAATAATTGTCTAAAAGTTACACATTTACTGCAATCATTAAACTACTTTGACTAAAATGCACCCTTCTTTGAGAATAAAGTCTAAATTATCTATGATTTTACGCTCTCAGCCAATTTAAAAGCCCTTTAAGCGATTTTTTAGATTAAATTGTCCAATGACAAATTTATTGAGGACAAAACGCTTAAATCTAACTATTTCAACAATTAACTAATAAATCAATTTCACTCAAATGTGTAAACACTGCATTAACCATTGCAGTATTTGCACATTTACAGAAAATAAAAATACTCACAAAATATTCCAAACATACACATATACTGCAAAATACAATGCAGTATATGTTTTAATGTTTAATAATTTGGGGTAAAACGATTCATTCAAATCTTAAATTTTACCAAACAAAGCACTTATGACATTTACTGCAAACAACAATGCAGTAAATGTGTAAATAGTTCTTGCAAGTAATGTGATTCTAAAATCAGTTCTATACCTGAGTAGGGTTTTCTCATAAAAAATATTTCTCTAAGAAAAAGCTGTGAGGATGTCGAAAAAAAAGCAATTTTCAGATTTTCATCCGTCCCGCAGGGTCATCTTGTCCTTTTTGCTTTAGCAAAATTGACACATGAAGGATGAAAATTTGAAAATGTGCGATTTTCGACGCTCTTTTGGTTCTTTTGGAGCGCCAAAAGAACAAGTAAAAATAGAAAGTTAAGCTTGCAATTTTTTATGAGAAAACCCTTTATACAATAGACAATAATCAATAGACATTAGAAAATTTTCCTTAATTTCGCGCC
>CAZQTE010000525.1:0-3830 GCA_964595615.1 uncultured Saprospiraceae bacterium | reverse complement strand
AGTAAAAGTAGGACAAACGAAAGAAGGATAAAGCAAACTGATATTTTGCCCTTTTTATCTCAAATTATCCCCACTTAGGAACGCTAAAAAAATAACTTATAACATTTGACAGGATAATTTGTCCTCATTTTGCACTTGAAATCAGTCAAAGTATCAACAATTATCCCTCTTTCAAGCCCAAACTAGCCTGTCCCGAGGCAATCGGGAAGAAAAAATTCTCTCTGTCAAACCTTTATAAGTTATTCTTTCAGCGTTCCTCATCTATTTTTCTACTTGATTTACTAATTTACCTGACATAAGGAAGCGTTTTTTCCCTTTGAAAAAAAGAATAGTCCTACTTTTGCGTTTTAGATGCATTCTACATTTAATAAATTAAGCTATGAATTTTAAAATACAACTATTCGCTTTTGTCCTTTTATCTTTTTTCATCACAGCCTGTGGCGACTCCAATAGTAACCATTCGGGAGACGCACAAGAAGAAATTATACTTCCAAGCCTAAGTCCTGAACTTGATAAATTGAATGCAGCGATAAAAGAAAACTCAGAGGATGCTTCTCTATATGCTCAACGTGGACAAGCCCTATGGGATGTTCAAGGCTATGATGAAGCAATAAAAGATATGGAAAAAGCGGTAGAATTGTCCTCTGACACTCCTGAGTATTACCATACTTTAGCAAATTTCTATATGGATTATTTTCGTAGTAGAAAAGCTATAAAGACCATGGAAACCGCGGGTTTAAAGTTTCCAGAGCGCATCCCTACTCTTTTAAAGTTATCAGAATTTTACCTTATTCTTAAAAATTACGATGCTTCTGAAAGGACATTAGACCGCATTCAAAAAATCTCACCATTAAACGCCGAAATGTTCTACATGCGTGGTTCGCTTGCAGAGGAAAGAGGTAATTTAGAAGAAGCGATAAGCGCATATAGATTTGCTACAGAACATGACCCAGACATGATTGATGCTTATCTAAAACTAGGTGATTTAACAGCGTTAAAAACGCCAAAAACGGCTTTACAGTATTATGATAATGCTATACGTATAGACCCTAAAAATACGGATGCATTGACAATGAAAGCTTGGCATTTATCAAATGTGATGAACAAAATAGAAGATGCACAAGATATTTATAGAGATTTAATCAAGATTGATGCAAAGAATAAGACCGCTTACCATAATTCTGGTCTTTTATACTTAGATATGGATAGTTTGGATAGAGCTTATGTGCGATTTACAGAAGCCATAAAAGTTTCTCCTACTGCCGTAGAAAGCATTTATTATAGAGGTGTCACTTCGGAATTAAGAGGCGATGTCTCCGCAGCAAAGGATGATTATGAGCGTACAACAAAGATGAATCCTGGTTTTACTGTCGGCCAAGAAGCTTTGAAAAGGGTAAGTGCACAAGTGCAGCAATAAAATTGGGAGTATTTGCAATAATCGCTTTATAGAATGAGTTTAGATTTGAACTTTCAGCAAGTTGTTATAAGTAGTCGGACATAAACTGAAAAGAATAAATCTATGAAAAAGCTATTGCAGATAAGTCTTCTAATGTTGACTTTAGTTTGTTGCAAAACAGAGGAAGTACGAGCGCAATTCACAGCGAGAGGTAATTATAACTTTTTTGATTTCCAGCAAAAACCTTACTACTTCGGTATTACATTGGCTTACAATCAATCTAATTATCGAGTATTTCGGTCAGAAAATTTTGCTGGAAATAAAGAGTTTAATACCATTCAATCTTTTAAAGGTCCTGGACTAAATATCGGGATTATTTCAAACATAAAAATCGGAAATTATTTTGATTTGCGATTTTTACCTACGCTTTCTTTTGCCTCTCGGCAGTTAAATTATACGCAAGCGAATAATGATTCTAGTCCTGTAAGAATAAGTCTTTCGCCTACTTTTGTGGAGATGCCTTTTCACGTTCGTTACAAATCACAGCCATTCAATGATATGCGTTTATTTGTTATTGGTGGAGTAAAATATGCATTTGATGTGGAAAGTGACTCTCGTTCTCGAGCTCAGGATGATTTGGTTCGAGTTTCTGCGAGTGATTTTGCTTTAGAGGCAGGTTTTGGAGTACAATTCTTTCTTCCTTATTTTATTTTTTCACCAGAAATCAAATTTTCACATGGATTGGGTAACTCTCTTATCTTTGATGACAACTTAATAGAAACCTCAATTATTGACAAAATTATTTCTCGTGCCTTTACAATTTCATTTCACTTTGAAGGTTAGTAACGACGAAATAATAAGTCTGTCATTTGGACAGTGTATCCATCAAATGTGTAAGAGGAAGTCCTTTTTTCGGACAAATGTTATTATTTTCTAATAAAAAAGCCCAAAACACGTATTAAGGTCTTACTTTTGCTATCCTTTTAAAAGACTTATAAATTTAAGGTGTTAGTTGATAACATTAAATCATTACTCGTCTTTCGGTCAATCGACAATGGTCAACTATCAAAAAGATTTTATGAAAAAACTAATTCAATATACACTTCTTGCTTTAATTTTAGTTTGTGGTACAAGCCAAATAGCAGAAGCACAATCCGCAAAAGGAAATTACAATTTCCTTGATTTTCAGCAAAAGCCTTATTACTTTGGTATTACCTTAGGCTATAATAAAGCAAATTTTCGCATTTTTCGCTCTGATATGTTCATAGGAAATGATAGTATCAGTACTGTGAATTCAGTTACGGGTCCTGGATTTAATCTGGGTATTGTTACTAATCTCAAGATAGGAGATTACTTTGATTTGCGATTTTTACCAACGCTTTCATTTGCCACGCGGCAGTTAAATTATACTTCGACTCGATTTGGAGCGGGTCCTATTAACAGAAATGTTGAGTCTGTTTTCGTCGAAATGCCTTTTCATGCACGCTATAAGTCAGCGCCATTTAACGATGTTCGTTTATTTGTGATTGGCGGTGTAAAATATTCTTTTGATGTGGCAAGCGATGCGCGGTCACGTCAGAAAGATGATTTAGTAAAGATTGCGCCGACAGATTTTGCCTTTGAGGCAGGTGCGGGTGCGCAGTTTTTCTTTCCATATTTTATTTTCTCACCAGAACTTAAGTTTTCTTATGGTTTAGGAAATACCTTGATTTTTGATGAGACCTTAAATGAAAGTTCGATTATTGATAAAATCATCTCTCGCGCATTTACGATTTCTTTCCACTTTGAGGGCTAGAAATTTTAACTAGGAATAGTTTAACGATAAACCCCGTCTCAGTATCAATTTACTGGGACGGGGTTCATTGTTTTTACTTAGATTGTTCATACTTAAGGAATGCGAGATTAATAGATTCAGAATCTGAGTCGCTTATTTTTTCGTTTAGTTTTGGCTTAAAAATGGGCGTTTGTCGGGGCAAATAACCATTTTTTAAGTAAAAAATAAGCGAAAAAGAAGTAGTTCAGATTCTGAATCTATTATTTTCGCATTCCTAAGTTGTTTTTCCTTTTCTTTGCACTATGAGTTCTACCGTTTCTTCAGAATATCAATTTTCGTCTCCGCACTTTCGACGCTTAGGTTATTTCATTTGGTTTGTTATGGCAATCATGTCTGTTGTCTTTTATAAAGAGCGGGCAACATTAATGGACGGAGGATTTCAATTATTTGAATTAATAAATGGAGGAGAATTTGGAATTTATCACTACCGATTAACCAATCCATTGACGCAAGTATTGGCTTTGGCTGCAGTAAAGCTCAACTTATCTTTGAAATTAGTGATGATTGCGTACTCACTAAATTTCATTCTTTTCTTTGCCTTAATCTATCATTTTATAGTTGCTTGGTGCAAAAATGATTTTCTTGGCTGGACACAGATTG
>CAZQTE010000524.1:0-3831 GCA_964595615.1 uncultured Saprospiraceae bacterium | reverse complement strand
GGTTATTATGTTATGATACTTTAAGCTATAACACTAATAACTTTTAACTCCTTTGCAAAGGTAAATATTTTATCCGATTAATCACACACTCTGGTAACGGACAACTAATTCTGCATTTTAACGATAGTTGTAGGCGCAAGCATTTCATTGCGTAAATTTACTTGACGCATCGTGTTTAAGGCAATTTTTGTAAAAGCCTCTCTAATTATACCAGTGTCCTGTAGTACAACAGGCTTTCCGTCATCTCCTCCTTCTCGTACAGACTGCACTAACGGCACTTGCCCTAAAAGCATGGAATTACTCTCTTTAGCTAAGCGTTTTCCACCACCTTGTCCAAAAATGTAATATTTATTATCTGGCAATTCTGCTGGCGTAAACCAAGCCATATTTTCTACAACTCCTAACAAGGGCACATTCACGGAAGGCAGACGAAACATATTCATCGCTTTTATCGCATCTACGTAGGCAACTTCCTGAGGAGTTGTCACCATTACAGCTCCTGTAACGGGAATTGTTTGTACCAAAGATAATTGTACATCTCCAGTCCCTGGAGGCAAATCAATAATCAAATAATCCAATGGTGGCCAAACCACATCATTGACAAACTGTTTAATAATGCCACCCAATCTTGGTCCACGTAAAACCACAGCTTGTTCTGGTTCAATGATAAAGCCCATAGAAATCAAGTAAATTCCATGTGCTTCTAAAGGACGAATCAAAGGTTTACCATGAATATTTTCCACCTTCGGACGTGCGCCTTGCAAACCAAACATAGTAGGAATCGAGGGTCCATATAAATCCGCATCCAACAATCCAACCGTCGCACCTTGCGCCTTTAGGCTCAATGCTAAATTAACGGCAACTGTAGATTTACCAACGCCTCCTTTACCTGAAGCCACTGCAATAACATTGCTAATATGCGGCTTTGGGCTTGTAGATGCTTGGGCACCTGGAGCTGTTGATTTGACATGAATATTTACCTCTGCACTTGGATAAACTTCCTGTATTGCGCCAATACATGCAAAGTTCAATTGTGATTTATATTCTTTATTCAAAGAAGGTAGAACAATCGTAAAATTAACATTATTTCCTTCTATCTCTAAATCTTGAACACGGTTCATCGCCATGATACTGCGCCCAGTCTCTGGGTCAGTCACTTTGCCTAATGCTCCAGCTATTTTAACTCTTTCTATCATGCGTTTTTGAATATTACTAATTTGATCGCAAAGGTAGTTTTTTTTTATAAGTTTGAATAGTTGGGTTCAAGCTATTCTAATAAATCAAATCACTCCAACAACAATTTCAAAGCTTTCTAATTTTCATAAAAAATCAACCTTATTTTACTACATTTGCGCCGTCAAATCAAACATCTTTATGAGAATTTTTAACAACTTAAATGATTTACCAGATTTTCGCAACGCCGTTGTGACTATTGGCTCGTTTGACGGTGTTCACTCAGGACACCAAATGATTCTCAAAAAGGTCAATTCTTTAGCTAAGAAAGCCGATGGAGAAAGTATTGTTATTACTTTTCACCCACATCCTCGTCTTGTTATTTTTCCTAATGACGACTCTCTTCGTTTAATAACAACAATAGATGAGAAGGTAAAGTTGTTTGAACGTTACAATATTGATAATGTGATAGTTGTGCCTTTTACGGTAGAATTTTCACAGCAGTCTGCAGATGAATATATTGAGAAGTTTTTGGTAGGAAAATTCAAGCCAAAACACATCGTCATTGGCTATGACCATCGCTTTGGAAAGAATAGAATTGGAGATATAAATTATCTCAAATGGCATGGTAAAAAACAAGGATACGAGGTCTTAGAAATCCAAAAACAAGACGTTGAAAGCATCGTTGTTTCCTCTACGAAAATTAGAAATTCCCTTGAAACGGGAATGGTTGCCGACGCTGCTAAACTCTTAGGACATCGATTTACACTGACAGGACAAGTCGAACATGGTCAACGTATTGGTTCAACTATCGGCTATCCAACTGCTAACCTAAGGGTAACCCAAAAACATAAACTTATTCCGCCAGATGGCGTTTATGCTGTCTTTGTTCAGCATAGAGAAACGCGTTATTCGGGCATGCTTTCTATTGGCAATCGTCCGAGTATAGATGATGGAAATCAACAGACTATCGAGGTTAATATTTTTGATTTTCATAAAGATATTTATAGCGACCGTTTGACTCTAGAATTTGTGGGTTATGTGCGTGGGAATATGAAATTTGACGGTTTAGATAAATTGAAAGAGCAGCTGGGAAAAGATAAGGAGAAATCTAAACAAATTCTACAAAAACTTATCGAGCAAGAAACTGAAAAAAAAAAGCCTCGCCTCCCTTCGGTTGCAGTAGTGATACTAAATTTTAATGGCTGGGATTTTTTAGAAAAATACCTACCTAGAGTTTTAAAAACTGACTATCCTAACCTACAAGTTATATTGGCTGACAATGGTTCGTCAGACGGGTCTATAGAAAAAACAAAAGCTTATTTCACAAATGTACAGCTGCTTGATTTACAGACTAATTATGGCTTTGCAGAAGGTTATAATCAGGCTTTAAAATACGTAGATGCAGACTATTATGTACTATTAAACTCCGATGTTGAAGTGACCGATAATTGGGTCAAACCTATCATTGAAAAAATGGAGGAAGACAATACTGTTGCTGCTGCACAACCAAAAATTAAAGCTGTTTTCAATAAAGAAAGCTTTGAACATGCTGGAGCGGCAGGCGGTATATTGGACAAGTGGGCTTATCCCCTGTGTCAAGGTCGAGTTTTCCAGTCTGTAGAATTAGATAAAGGGCAATTTGAAACTGAAAAGGAGATATTTTGGGCTTCTGGTGCTGCTTTTTTTATTCGAGCAGAACGCTTTCATCAAATTGGAGGTTTTGACGGGGAATATTTCGCACACATGGAAGAAATTGACCTGTGTTGGAGACTAAAAAGAGCTGGATTTAAAATAATGTATTATCCTGACTCAGAAGTTTTTCATGTTGGTGGTGGCACTTTAAATTATCAAAGTCCTAATAAAACTTATCTTAACTTTCGGAATAGCTATTTTACTATTCTAAAAAATGAGAAGAAACGTAAGTTATTGTGGCTCATCCCTTTACGCTTAATTTTGGACGGAGTGGCAGGCACAATGTTTTTATTGAAAGGACAGCCTGCACATGTAAAAGCAATCGTACGAGCACATTGGAATTTTTTTCCAAAGATTAAACATACTTTGGAGCGTAGAAAGCACTTTTCAGAATTGGTACAAAAGATTAGTATTGGTAAACCAAATATGACTGGTATTGTGAAAAAGAGTGTTATTTGGCGTTACTTTATTGCAGGAAAAAAGACTTTTAAAGAGTTGTAAAAGGTGGGATACATTCCACTTCATGTGTGACAAAGCGCAGAGCGAGTTTGATATTTAGTAAAATGAAGAAAAAATTAGATATAATTTACGAGGATGAGCATTTATTGGTGGTTGCAAAACCGCCACATATTCTTGCGATTCCCGATAGACACGAGGTGGAGAAACCAAATGTTTTAACCATGTTGCGCAAACAATACGGGGAGGTCTTTACGATACATCGTATTGATAAAGAGACTTCGGGCATTATGGTATTTGGGCGTAATGAATTGATACACAGGGATTTGTCTTTGCAATTTCAGAATAGAGAAGTTAAAAAAGTGTACACTGCTTTAATTGACGGAACGCCTGCAAAGAAAACTGGAATTATTGATGTGCCGCTTTTGAATAATCTAGCTTCTTCTGGTAAAGTAGTTGTAAATAAAGCTGGAAAACCTTGTGAAACGCATTACGAAATTATTGAGC
>CAZQTE010000523.1:0-3844 GCA_964595615.1 uncultured Saprospiraceae bacterium | reverse complement strand
TTGAGGGAGAAGAACCTTAAATAGATTGCAAAGTTGCTTTCTTGTTGCAGCCTTACATAGTTTTAAAATTTGAATTAATACAAAAAAAACGAGATCACCCCCAAAAGAGCAATCTCGTTTTTACATAAAGTGTACAAGTCAAAAACCGTCCACCGTCAAGCGAAGCGGCCGTCGACCGTCCACCGTAAATTTAAAACTTAACCAACTTAGAAACCGCAGTCCCACCTTCCGCAGAAATCCGCAAGAAGTAAGTTCCATTAGCAATCTGACCAAAGTTTAAATCATAAGTTTGGAAACCAGTATTGCTGCTTCTAATTTCAGTTTTAATCACTTTTCCAGTCACGTCAGTCAAATCAAAACGCACTTCTGTCGCCACTTCTAAATCAAAGCTCACCTGCACATTATCCGTAAATGGATTTGGTGCAAGTTTTACACCTGCTGCGCTGATAGGTAGATTGTCTGTATCTGTGAAATCTCTATCTCCTTGTGCAAACCAAACCCCCCAATGACCGTCTGGTTGGAAAACAAAAGCATTTTCGCCAGAAGCACTAATTTTGTCATCAGCAATAGGAACAATAGCTAAAACATCATCGGTGTCTGTTGCGGCATCAAAAACAATATTAGTATCATCAGGAGAATAATTAGGATAACTCAAACGTCCATTTTCGAAAATTATTCCAACATCGCCTGACTCCACATTAGCTGCACGTAGAGAATATTGTGTCTGAGCTTCTGTCTGGTCAATCACATCAAATGCAATAATATAGTTTGAATTTTTCGCAAAAGTTGGATTACCAATACTTACATTTTCTGGTAGACCGCTGAATAATTTTTCAACAGTACCGTCGCTAAATGCTAAACCGTCATGGTCAAAAACATTAATAAATCCGATATCCCAATACTCAATGTCACTACCAAAAGTTCCGTCTAAACGATTAAATGCATCGTATAAAACCCAGTTTCCACTGAAATCCCATTCTAATACATCCGCATAGATAACATCACCTGTAGAGATTCCTTCTGTATAAGTTGGATTGTAAAGTGTAAAGAATACACCTTCTTCTAAAGTGAAATCGTATACATAAACACGATTATCATTATCATCTGTCAATGCCGCTACACGTGTTCCGTCTCTTGCTACAGCGATATTACGCCAGATTGGGTCAGAGTTAAGAACAGACTGCGAGTAGGTTCCTGCATCCCAATCAATGACGATTAGTTGCATTGTTTTGTCTTGAGCAATGTAAGTAATCGCTGTACCGTCATCTGTAATTGAAGGCTTACTAATCGGAGGATTAGTCGTAAAAGGATCAGCCTCTACTACACCGTCGGCGCGGTAAAGTTTTAGTAAGGTTTGTTGTACATCAGAATAAAGGATATAGTCTTGACCTGGGTTTGGCTCAAAATCATTCTGACTATTACCACCGTTAGCACCACCGCCAGTTGCACCACCTGAACCAATACCTACAGCATTAAATGCAGATTGTGCGGCTTGCACTTCTGTGTTGCCATAGAGGTCTGCTGCTGCTTGTTCAACACTAGCACGACAGTCAATAAATTGAGAAGAACGTACCAAATAATTGGTCAATGCGCGGTAATAAATTTCTTCCGCTTTATCTTTTCCTACCGAAGTCGCAAAAAGTTGGAAAGCTTTATTAGAAATACCACTATTGATGTGTACCCCACCATTATCTTGACTACCTAAGTATTGGTCGTCAGTATGTGCGGGCTGATAACCTGGATCATTTAAGTTATTTCCACCTTGATTTGGATTTGCCATATCGCGCAATGCACCCGAAGGGAACTCTGCTAACTCCACAACATCTTCGCCAATTTGCCAATCATCACGGTCAATCATAGCTCCAAAAATATCTGCAAAACTTTCGTTTAATGCACCACTTTCGCCTTGATACTCCAAATTAGCAGTCGCTTGTACTACACCGTGAGACATCTCGTGTCCCGCTACATCTAATCCTCGTGCTAAAGGTTTGAAAGCAGTACTTCCATTTCCGTAAAAAATCGCGCTACCATTCCAAAATGCATTATCCATTGGACCGCTACCATCTTGCACATTGATAATACTGACAATATTTCCACCTTCGCCATTGATAGATGTACGATTGTGGACATCTTGGAAGTATTCAAAAGCTGCACCGCCATTAAAATGAGCAGAAACACCACCAGGATTGTTCCAAGCATTATCGCTATCTGTTACGTGTGAAAGTTGGAAATTATTTCCTTCCACATTATTGTTCATCCCGTCAATTGTCCAAATCACACCTACACCTTCATCAGGGAAAGTAGATTGTGCGGCATTAAACATTTCAGTACGTGCTGCGTCAATCATAAAGTAAGTACCGCCTGTCTCATAGACATGGATAGTACGAGATTGCCCCAAAAGGTCATTTGCATTGGCAATTTCTTGACCTGGAGGTAAGATATTTACATTAGGTGTAGCAGTAGCTTCTTTTTTAGCTTCTACTTTGCTGTGTGAGCAAGAGCTATGTGCTGATTTGTGGTTATGATTGTGAAAGCGACAAACATTGTTGTAGCTATTCAAGATTTCTCCCGTTTTAGCATCTACGAAATATTCCCAGCGGTCAGCTAAAGTTGGAATATATGTAATGTGGTAAGTCAAACGTTCGCTATCAATTCTAGCTTGCGGATGATAAATAACAATTTCCGTTGTCACAGTTTCTCCTGCGATTAAGAATTCGAATCCTTCGGTTACTTGTACCGTTTCTTCGCCACCGACAGCATCTTTTACTTTTTGAACAGCCGCAGCCTCACTTAGAGTGGGTGTAATATCTGCTAATTCAGGAGTTGGAAAAAAGCGACCATTGAAAAGATGAGTTACTCCATTTTTAGCATGTAAAATAACCTCGCCGTCATAGACTTTTATTCCTTGAAAATATTGGTCAAAACGCGTATGCGTGATGCCCAAGTTATCGGTGTCTTTTGACTTTTGAATGAACTCTTCATCAACTTTTTGGATTTGCATTTCGTCTGAAATGATTTCCAAATATTGTAATGCTTGTTCATCTAATGAAGCTGAAACATCCAAGTTGTTAGGCGTGCCTTTGATGAAATAAGGTAGTTGAGTATCGGGTGTTCTGACGAAATGTAAACCATTTTCCACATCGGGATGAGTTGAGAAGCTTGGCAAAGCTTGGAAACTTTGATTTGTTCCGACGGGAAAACGTAAACCTTGCTGAGGAACACCCATTTGAAGGCTTGATGCATTCATTGGTGAAATATCCTCCGCCTGTAAAGGTGTTTGGCGTTCAGACTGGAGATAGTCAATACTTGGTTTGACTTGGGCAAAAAGCACCGAAGTGAAACAAAGAAGTGCTAAGAGTAAATTTATTTTTCTCATTGGGAAAAGTTGAGCCTTGAAGAGGCTTATTTGATAGTATTTTAAAGCGGTTATTGAAACCAAATCGCAAAATACGATATTTACATCTGGTATTCAATAGTATAACAATTTATATATGTGACGCTCAATTAATGAGAAGTAACCAAAATTCATTCCTTAAGTAAAAGTAATTCAATAACTTAAGCCATTATACTTGTTTCCCGATAGCAATCGGGACAGGCTTTTTTCCGTCTAAAAAACATCCCGACCTATCGGCACGGGACAGGCTAAAAAAGTAGTTCCGTAGCCCTGCTATGCAACGATTTTTTGAATTTCTTAGAAGAAAAAATTACTACGCATTATGGCTCAATTTATTAAATCACTTTTACTAAAACAAAAAAGCCGTTCGGAATCTCTTCCGAACGGCTGACCTGATAATGATAAGAATATCACCTTTAGTCTTCAAGAATACTCATTTTATGAAAATTG
>CAZQTE010000522.1:0-3850 GCA_964595615.1 uncultured Saprospiraceae bacterium | reverse complement strand
TTTGACTTGAGTTTGCACTTGATACTTGAACTTTTAATTTACCGATACAACAAATACTCCTCCCGCATTTCGCGATATTCCTCCAATCCTGCATTCCAACTCGCACGTATTTCTTCCTCCGTTTTTCCCTCAATAATCGCCTTTCTTAATTTATCTGTTCCAGCTAGTTTATCAAAGAATTTATTTGCTAAAAAGAAGTTTTCTTTATCTGGAAAATCTCGGTAAAAATCCATGAGATAAGTTAAATTCAACTTGCTTTGTTTCTGCAAATAAATCAATTCTAAATTTGATAAATCATAACCATTACAGTTTTTGCCTTCATGTTTTGGATACTTCGCACCAGGCATCGGACTTGGTGTATAATTGTAGTTTCCTGCTGTAGATTTTGGGTCGCCGAAGACTTGAAATTGTTTGTCTGTACCACGTCCGGCATTGACCGTTGTTCCTTCAAAAAAACAGAGCGAAGGATAGAGGTAAATCGAACGCATATTGGGTAAATTGGGCGAAGGCTTGATAGGTAATTGGTAAAACTCTTCATGGTCATAAGCTGTGCATGCGATGACCGTAATCTCGCATTGTACGCCATTTTTTAACCATTTTTCACCATTCACCATTTGCGCATATTCACCTACAGTCATGCCATGTACTACAGGCACAGGATGTAAACCGACAAAAGAACTATATTTTTCTTCCAATATCGGACCGTCCACAAAATGCCCATTTGGATTGGGTCTATCCAAGATTAAAACTGGAATATTTTGCTCTGCACAAGCTTCCATTACATAGCTCATCGTTGAAATATAAGTATAAAATCTCGCTCCCACATCTTGAATGTCAAATACAACCATATCAATATCTGCAAGGTCTTCTTGGTAAGGCTTTTTGCGCTTGCCGTAGAGAGAAATGAGAGGAATGCCTGTCTTATCGTCTTTGCCATTTTTGACGCGTTCACCAGCATCTGCAGTACCTCTGAAACCATGTTCGGGAGCGAATATTTTGCTGACCGTCATTCCGCTTTGCACCAGAGTATCGACGAGGTGCATCTCTTTAATAGTCGAAGTTTGATTGACGACTAAAGCAAGTTTTTTCCCTTTTAGGATAGGGAAGTATTTATTGGTTTGTTGTGCGCCTGTTTGTAAGGTTTTTGGAGTTTTGGCCTGTGGGCTGTGAGTTTGGGGAATTTCTTCGATTTGTGGAGCGTCTGCTACTCTTGCGTTGTTGCAAGCAAAGAAAATGGTAGAAATTAAAACTATGTATAATCGAATTGAAATCATGAGTTGTATTTGAAATGCGTGAGCAAATAGATGGCAATATTAGCTAATTTTTTGCTCAATTAATGAATCATCTTGCTTTTTGCATATATTTGGAAAATTATTAAAAAAAACACTCTAAACATGAAGAAAATTCTTTCCTCCGTTCTTTTCGTATTTCTTTTTTTTATGGCTTCTGCTCAAGATGCAAAATTGAATGAAATTGGTCAAGAAGGTATTCGATTACACGATGCAGGTCAATATAATGAAGCCATCGAAATGTATAAAAAGGGCTTAGCAATTGATAAAAAATCTACTTTCTTTCATTACGAAATCGGGTATAGCTATAGTGCATTAAAAAATTATAAAAAAGCTATTTATCATGCGAAAAAAGCACTGAAAACTAAAGACCAAAACTCATTGAGTTCATACGTTTTATTGGGAAATTGCTATGATTATATTGGTCAAACAAAGAAATCCATTGCTACTTATGAAAAAGCAATTGCGAGTTATCCAGATGCACCACTTCTTCATTTTAATTATGGAATTACACTGTATGGACAAGGAATGAGAGCTAAAGCGGAGACACAATTTCTTGAAAGTGTAGCATTAAATCCTTCGCATACTTCCAGTAACTATTATTTAGGTCTACTAAAAGCTGATCAAGGAATGAAAACTCAGGCACATTTAGCCTTATATTTTTTCCTATTGTTGGAGCCAGATTCTGAACGTTCTGAAAATGCATTGCGTGTTTTGGATAAGATATCTAAAGCTAATATTACCAAAGAAGGAAAGAATGAAATTAATATTACTTTAGAAATGCTGGAAGGAGGAAATACTGATTTCATGGCTTCTGATTTATTACTTTCTTTTGGAGGTGTGCAAGATTTGATTGCAACTGCAACTGAAGAGGGGGAAACTGCAACTGAAGATGAAACTGAGAAGGTAGAGCGTACAGAGTCTGAAAAATTTTACGACCGTCTAGTTGGTATTTTAGATGCATTAGAAAGTAAACGAGAAGGTAAAAAAGGTGTTTGGTGGGAAATTTATTATGACCTGTTTACTGATTTAAAAGCGACAGATAACTTAGAAGCATTTAGTTATTTCATTACTCAAAAAAGAGGTTTGGAGGTCGAAAAGTGGATGCAAGATAATGAGGCGAAAATGGAAAAATTGGGATTGTATTTTGAGGAATAATGAACTTTAAGGAATGCGAAAATAATAGATTCTGAATCTATTAATCTCGCATTCCTAATCTGTCATAAGATTAATAACAGCATCTAAATCAGTGGGCGCAAAATAATGCCATTTTGCGCCTGCTGGCTGTTGATTTCTAAACCAAGTCATTTGTCTTTTCGCATATCTACGGCTATTCCGTTTCACTAATTCCACTGCTTCTTCCATACTTATCTCTCCGTCAAAATGCTTAAAAAACTCCTGATAACCAACGGTTTGCAAACTTTTTAGATTTCTTTTTGCATACAATTCTTTCACCTCATCCAATAATCCAGCCTCCAACATTTTATCAACACGTAGATTAATGCGTGCATACAATTTCTCTCTATCTGCAGTCAAAGCAATATAAATACAGCGAAAAGGACGAGGTGATATATTACGCGTTCGAAAAGATGAAAAGGTTTTGCCAGTCGCACGAATAACTGATAAAGCACGCAATACACGACGCGAATTTGAACTATCTACCTCTGCAAAATACTCTGGGTCTTTCTCTTTTAATTCTGCCTCTAAAGCTGTTAATCCATGAGCCTCCAACTCCTTCTCTAATTGCACTTTTACGTCCTCAGGTACATCAGGGAAAACGTCCATTCCTTCACATAATGCTTTGATATACAAACCCGAACCTCCCACTAAAACGGCTTTATCGTGCGTCAAAAATACTTCTTCCAATTTTTTCAATGCATCCCGTTCATAATCTCCTACACTGTAAGCATCTTCAATACTCAAAGAGTCAATAAAATGATGAGGCGCAGCCGCTAACTCTTCGGCATCAGGTTTAGCTGTACCGATATTCATTTCACGATAAAATTGACGAGAATCTGCTGATAGGATATCGCACTTGTAGTGTTGTGCGATTTGAATGGCGAGAGTGGTTTTTCCGATTGCTGTTGGCCCAGCTATTACGATTAGGGTTTTTGGGTTGTGAGTTTTGGGTTGTGAGTTTGTTGTATTATTGGAATTTGTGGACATAATAAACTTTGAGCGACTTAAGTTTTTGGAACAGGTTTGGGTTTGTTACGGTCTGTTATGATTTATTAGCTTACGGAAGTAGAATAATAAATCATAAAAAAACTGTGTCAAAAAAAATATGGTTCTTTATGAAATCGGTTGGTAGAGTGCGATATTAGTTATCTGGAGTTACTCAAAAGGTGACTCAAAGTCACCTTTTGAGTAGTTTTCTGTGATTTACCAACCAAAATCATAAAGAGCCAAAAATATTATATTCAAACAAAAAATTAAAGAAATAACAGAAATGCAAAGCAAGCACAACCCTCAACTCACAACCCCTCAACTCATTAACTACATACCCTCCACAATCGGCTTACGAGACCTCAAAACCTCCAAAGCCTCCTTCACCATATCAT
>CAZQTE010000521.1:0-3853 GCA_964595615.1 uncultured Saprospiraceae bacterium | reverse complement strand
TATCATCTGACCAAAATTCAAAATAATAATGAATAAATCATTTTACACCCTACTATTATTTTTTCTAAGTGCTTATTCTTTATCAGCTCAATTGACTCCCGAACAAGCGGTCGCAGAAATGGGAAGGGGCATCAATCTAGGTAATACTCTTGAACCACCAACCGAAGGTGGCTGGAATAATGGACCTGCGGAAGAAGAGTACTTTGATGCATATTTGGAAGCAGGATTTACAAATATCAGAATTCCTGTCCGTTGGGACCAGCATACTGCGAATGCAGCTCCATTTGCTGTCAATGAAACTTGGATGAATCGCGTAGAAGAAGTCGTTGATTGGGGATTGTCAAGAGGATTTATCATCACCCTTAATGGTCATCATGAGGATTGGCTCAAAAATGACTATGGAAATGCGACTCTACGTGCAAGATACGATGCTATTTGGGAACAAATTGCCGAGCGTTTTCAAGATAAGACAGATAGACTTTTGTTCGAAATCATTAATGAACCTTTTGGTATGACCGTAGAGGAGGTAGATGATTTAAATGAACGAATTCTGGGAATTATTCGAGAGACAAATCCCACCCGCATTGTTATTTTTGGAGGTAATATGTACGCCAATGCAGAGCAATTATTTGATGCAGCCATTCCTGAAGACGATTATTTAATTGGGTATTATCATTCTTATGACCCTTGGCAATTTTCGGGACAAGGAATAGGAACTTGGGGGACAGCAAGCAATTATCAACAAATGAACAATAAGTATCAAGCGGTTAAAGATTGGTCTGTTGCTAATGGTATTCCTATTCACCATAGTGAATTTGGAGCAGTTCATTCTTGTGATTATAATTCACGAATGCGGATTTATGCTCATAATGTGGAGCAGTGTATTGTTAATGGTTTTGCTTTTTCGGTATGGGATGACGGTGGTGATTTTGGTATTTTAAGACGAAATAATAATACATGGCCAGAGGTGAAAGATATATTGGTACATTATCACGAAGACTCTCCAAATCAAATCTTTTCAAATTTTGTATTTGACCAAATTGATGATACGGCAAGTATTGTCGTAGATTGGAATAATCGCGCTACAGATAACGGAAGTATTATCATAGAAAGAGCGACAAGTATAGCGAATAATTTTGTCCAAATCGCAGAATTACCTGCTGATGCTACTACTTACACAGATTTGGATATTGCCGCAGGGATTACTTATACTTATCGAATGTATACTACACGTGCAGATGGAACATTGCTGCATGGCTACCCAACCAGAATCAGAGTTACAGCTACAGAACAAAATCCTTTTAATGGAGGAGGTATAGAAATTCCAGGTGAGTTAGAAATTGAATTATATGACTTGGGAGGTGAAGGAATTGCCTATCATGATAACGAACCAGCTAATCTTTCAAATGGTTTTCGAGTCAATGAAGGTGTAGATATTGGTAGTATTCCATTTGGACATGTATTGGAATATGTCGAATTAGGAGAGTGGATAGAATTCACCGTTAATGTAACTCAAACAGGAACTTACAGTGTGCTTGCAGAGGTTGCGTCAAATGTTTCCAATGGTGCGTTTAATATTCAATTTTTTGATAATAACGCGACGACTAATTTCGGAATTCCGAATACTGGCGGCTGGTATGATTTTGAAGAACGAGCAGCTAATAATACCATTCAATTAGAGGAAGGAGTGCAGCAAATGCGCCTCAATATCACGGGGGGCAACTCATTTAACTTAGATAAGTTGATTTTTACTTTGGAGTCTTCGACAGCCTTAGAAGATGTAGATAATTCCAAAATTTTATTTAATTTTTCTCCTAATCCTACTGACGGCTTGGTGGATGTTAACTTATCAAGTGATTTGAAAAATGGTGAAAATAGGCTTGATTTATGGACTATAGCTGGAGAAAAATTGGATACTTTTATATTAGATGAAAGTTTTTCTACACTTGATTTAACGAACTACAAAAGTGGAGTATATTTGCTTCGATTAGTAAACAACGACATCAATTTAGTACGTCGTTTAGTCGTTTATTGATATAAAAATAAAACCATTTGAAGAAATCATTCGCTGTATCATCAGGACATCAACTCACCACCGAAGCCGCTGCGGATATCTTACGCGCTGGCGGCAATGCTGTTGATGCAGCAGTCGCCGCATTTTTTATGACATGGGTGGCTGAGCCTTGTATGTCATCTGGTGGCGGTGGCGGTTTTGCTAACATTTATTCGGCAAAGGGCAAGGTGCAGCTTTATGATTTCTTTTGTCAAACACCGAAAAATAAACGACCTATTAGCGAAGCGGATTTTTATCCTGTAACGGTAGATTTTGGTGATACGACAGAGGAATTTCAGATTGGACGTGGCTCGACAGGCGTGCCTGGAGCAATTGCTGGTGCATTTGCGATGCATGACGATTTTGGAACAATTCCTATGCGCGAATTGGTGCAACCAGCGATGAATGCTGCCAAAAACGGAGTTCAGGTTGTGCCATTTCAACAAGTTGATTTTCAGTTACTAAAACCAATATTAGAAGTAGGAGAAAAAGGACGAGAGCTATTTTTTAAGAATGACAAATTGATAGAAGTCGGTGAGGAAATGAAAATGCCTGCTATGGCGGATTTTTTAGATTATTTATCGAGAGAAGGGAAAAATGCTTTTTATCAAGGAGAAATAGCGCAAAAGATAGCCGCAGATTATGAAAGTGGAGGTGGGTTTTTAAGTCTGGAAGACTTTGCAGATTATCGAGTATTGATAAAAAAGCCATTACAATTCTCTTATCGAGATTATTCAATTTTAACCAATCCAGCGCCAGCTTATGGAGGTCTATTGATTGAGAAAGCTATGCAATTGATTGAACAAGAGGAAGTTAATGGAAATTTGTTCTCTCTTAAACATTTACAGCAAATTCAAAAAGTATTCACGCAAACCGGAATATACAGTCAAAATCCAAATCAACTCTTCGCACAAAATCGGAATACAATTTCCTATTCTCAAAGAGGAAATACAACGCACTTTAGCATTGTCGATAAAGACGGAAATGCAGTTTCTCTAACAGCATCAAACGGCGAAGGCTGTGGTTATTTTGTCGAAAATACAGATATTCAACTTAATAATATGCTAGGCGAAGCAGCACTATTACCAGCAGGATTTCACTCTTGGCTGCCAGATACTCGTTTGCCTTCGATGATGTCGCCGACTATAGTTTTAGATAAAATGGAGAAACTATGTATGGTGACAGGCAGTAGTGGTGCAGGGCGTATCGCCCCAGCAATTGCTCAGACTTTGCACTATGTATTAGATGGAAAAATGCCAATAGAGAAGGCTGTCAATGCACCTCGTTTGCATGTCGCACATGGAGAATTGAATTTAGAACCTAACTGGGCAAATATCTCTAATCCTAATGATTTTGAGCAAAAAATTAGACTCTGGGAACAACAATCTCTGTTTTTTGGTGGTGTAAATGCTATTACCTGTATAGAGGGAGACTTGCGTGCTGGTGCTGACCAGAGGAGAGATGGTTTTGTAGCTTAGTAAAAGTTATTGAATTACTTTTACTTAGGCTGGCGAAGCCAGTATTATATTTTAGACAGGATTAACGAGATTACAGGATTTCCTCCCTGAATTGTTCCTGTTCTGAATTGTCCCTATTTTGACAATATCTTTTGCAAGTCAGAATGAGAACAAGCCAAAATAGGTACAAATCAAAATTGTAATCCTACACGAGGATTTTCAAAGTGAAATCAGACAAAAAGTAATCCGCTCTTATCCGACAGAATTAACTTGTTGGACTACTCAGAATAAAATAAAAAGCAATTTCTCTTCAAAACAATACAAATACACATTTGTCGGCATT
>CAZQTE010000520.1:0-3872 GCA_964595615.1 uncultured Saprospiraceae bacterium | reverse complement strand
TGATTAATATCAAGAAATTTTTTGGTCCAAGTACCTTAATTGCAGCCGCATTTATAGGTCCAGGCACGCTCACGACTTGCACGATTGTAGGTGTACAGACTTCCTACGAATTACTCTGGGCGATGCTTTTTGCCATTTTTGCGACGGTCACTTTACAGGAAATGTCGGCACGTCTTGGTTTTGCTACGGAGTCAGGATTAGGGGAGGCTTTTAACCGCCAATTTTCGAGTGGTATCTCTCGTTATTTGGTTTTTTTCTTGGTCATCGGGGCGATTTTAGTGGGGAATGCAGCTTATGAAGCTGGGAATATTTCGGGCGGTGTTTTGGGCTTTGATTTGATGATTGGAGAGCATCCTATTTATCCTGTAATCATTGGACTTTTTTGTTTTTTACTCATGTTTTTTGGAGGCTATAAGCAGATTGAAAAAATCCTAATTGCGCTCGTTATTTTAATGAGTATTTGCTTTTTGATAACAGCGATTATGGTGCAACCTGATTTCGGTGCAATTCTCAAAGGTTTTGTTCCTAAAATGCCGACTGACGGCAATTTTCTACTCATCGCAGCCGTCATCGGTACGACCGTCGTGCCTTATAATTTATTCCTCCATGCCTCCGTTATCGCGAAGAGTAAACAACCCAACACTTCCCTCCGAGACATCCGCATCGAAAACACGATTTCTATTCTTTTAGGTGGTCTGATTTCTATTTTAATCATCATCACTGCCGCAGGTTCAAGCGAGGCAGTCACCGAAGTGAAAACCGCTAAAGACTTAGCTATACAGCTGCAACCATTATTCGGACAGAGCGCGAAATGGTTTATGGGAATTGGTTTAGCAGCGGCTGGGATTAGTTCAGCATTGACAGCACCTTTGGCAGCCGCTTATGCTGCGCAAGGTCTTTTTGGCTGGTCAAAAGAGGAGTCAAATGTCAAGTTTAGAGCCGTTTGGATGGCGATTTTAGCGATAGGTGTTTTGGTGGCGGTGACCGATGTCCCTCGGGTTATGGTCATTAAATTTGCACAAATTACCAATGCCATTTTACTGCCTTTCATTGCTACTTATTTGCTTTATATCTCTAATGCAAAGAAAATATCTGGCGAATATACGAACGGCTGGTTGGCTAATCTGGCGGGCGCTTTTGTGATTATTATTACGCTGATGTTGTCGTTTAAATCTTTGAATGGAGTGTTTTCTTAGGGGAGAGGTGCGAGGGGAGAGGAGAGTGTTGAGAACGCGATGCCTTACTCTCTCCTCTCACCTCTTTCCTCTCAGCTTTAAAAAATAAAAATGACCAATAACAAAATAACCAATAACCCAATCGACCTAAACTGCGACATGGGTGAATTACTCCCCAATCAAAGCACAAATTTTGATGCCGAACTCATGCCCTATATTTCCTCTTGTAATATCGCCTGTGGTTTTCATAGTGGCAATCCATTGACGATTGAAAATACCATTAAATCGGCCATAAAACATCAAGTGAAAATCGGCGCACATCCGTCTTATAATGACCGTGAAAACTTTGGACGGGTATCTTTACAAACGGATTTTAAGACCTTAAAAGCAGAATTAAATTACCAAATCGGCGCATTAAAAAGTATAACCGAAAGCTACGGCCAGCGTCTGCATCATGTGAAACCACACGGCGCATTATACAACGATATGATGCAAAATGAGGACTTGGCAAAGCTTTTTATCAAGACTGTCAAAGCGATAGACCCAAATTTAAAAATCTATGTTTTGGCGCATTCGGAGGCGGAGAAATATTGTGTGGAAGAAGGTATGCAATTTGTTCGAGAAGCTTTTGCTGACCGTCAGTATCAGACGAAATATGCCTTGCGGAGTCGTCAGTTTTCGGATGCTGTTTTACATGAAAAAGAGGACGTATTGAGACAAGTTGGGCATTTTATGGAAGGAAAAGTACAGGTTTATGAGGGCGAATTTTATGCAATAAATGTCGATACGATTTGTCTACATAGTGATACCAAAGGCGCGGTAGATTTAGCGAAAAACATACACGAATATCTAAGTAATACGCATGTCTAAATCAAGTCAAATCATTGATAATCAGTTTATAATAGAAAATTTCAATAATGATTTTCTATTAATTAAATCTGCTAAAGGTTTGACTTTGTCTGCCTTTGGAAAGACTATTTATGAGCATGATTTTCCTTTTGTTAGACAAGTTATTGTGACAGAAAAAGAGATTTGCTTGCAATTGAATGCTCATTTTAAAGAAAGCGATATTGAGCTGCTTAAACTTTTAAGAGAAAGCTCGAAATCTGCTTCTTCAATTTATGAATTCCCTGTTTATTTTGCTGAAAATTGGGATTGGGAAAATGTGATAGCAGAAACAGGATTGTCAAAAGATAAAATCATTACAGACTTAACAAATCAAGAATTTCCAGTTGCTATGTTTGGCTTTTTACCGGGCTTCGTTTATCTGAATGGTTTGGATAAAAAGCTACACGTACCGCGTAAGACTGTGCCTTCGAAATATGTGGAAGCTGGTTCGATTGCAATTGGAGGAAAGTATTTAGGTTTGTATGGATTGGATAGCCCCGGCGGCTGGCAGGTTATCGGAAAAATGCCTATTTCTCTTTTACAAATACCACATTTACCTCCAATGAAAATCAATCTGGGAGATAAAATACGCTTACGCTCGGTCACAAAAGAGGATTATGCAAAGCTTTCGGAGCAAAATATTTCAGTAGAAGATTGTAGATTATGAAAGCAAGTTTAGAAATATTACAAGCAGGACTCATGACCTCCGTCCAAGATATGGGTAGGGAAGGACTCGCCTATTTCGCCGTTCCAAAATCAGGTGTCATGGATAAAAATGCCGCCAAAATCGCCTTACTTTTATTAAATCAAGCAGAGAATAATCCACTTATAGAGTGCACTTCCTTACCTCCAAAAATTAGATTTAACACAGCTACAAAAATCGCTCTAACAGGCGCAGATTTTGGCTGGAAAGTCAACGAAAAAGAAGTTCCACTCAATACCGTTTTAGAGATTAAAGAAGGCGACATCCTCAAAGGACGCTTTGCGCAGACGGGATTTCGAGGCTATATCGCAGTCGCTGGAAAATTAGAAGTAGAGGAGGTTTACAATTCTCATTCTACCTATACCAATGCAAAAATCGGCGGTGTCAAAGGACGTCTTTTGCAGAACGGAGATACCATTTCGTGGAAATCTGAAATTTATTACTCTTCTGATTATCAGGTAATTAAAATACAAAAAGGACCAGAGTTTGATTATCTCAATGAGAATGCAAAAGAAGAGTTGACTAAGAATATTTACCAAGTCAGTCCAGATAGCAATCGCATGGGCGCACGTTTAAAAGGTACAAGATTAGAGAGTAAATCGTATCAATTGGAGTACAGCTTGCCTGTACTGCCAGGTTTTATTCAGTTGCCGCCGAGTGGCTTGCCGATAGTCGTTTTACAAGATGGACAAGTGTCGGGTGGCTATCCGCGCATTGCGTACATTCAAGAGCGGTATTTGTCGGTTTTTAATCAGATACCTCTGAGTGGGAGATTTAGATTTGAGTGGGAAAATAGTAAATAGGAAGTTAAAGAGGTGAAGACTTGTCTAATTATTAGATGAAAATATTATGTAGCTACAAGTTTTGGTTATATTTGTCATCAAATCAAACCCTATGAAAAATACCTTAACTCTTATATGTTTCCTATTCTTTTCTGTGACGACTTTCGCACAAAGCTCACTAATTTTAAATTGGGATAAACATAAATCCTCTATAGCAAGCGCAGAAAATTTACTCACCATTCATAATACTTTTTACAAATTTACAGACAGTAAGATTAAGACGAAATATTGGGAAGAAGATAGCTGGCATAAGAAATTAGGAGG
>CAZQTE010000519.1:0-3875 GCA_964595615.1 uncultured Saprospiraceae bacterium | reverse complement strand
TTTAGCGACAAACAAAAAAGGCATATCGAAATTAATCGATATGCCTTTTGTCATTTAGTAAAAGAAGAAATTACTTCCCTCCGTCCAGTACATCTTGTAAAGCCTTTAATTCGTCCCATTTTCCTTCAGCAGCTAAGCCAGACTGTTGTGGCCAGCTTCCAGGCTTATGGATGCGGTAACGTGGTCCAGCAGCATCTAATATCGCTTGGATTGTAGAAACTTCGGTTGCAGCCAATTGAGCGAAAGAATAAATGCCTTCAGCATTTAATAGTCCTTCAATTTTTGGTCCGATACCTTCAATTTTCGTAAGCTTGTCTTTTTTGTTTGTCCCTTCGACATTACGACGGTTAACAATTTTAGCTTCTCCACGATTACTCGTTTCACCAACTAAAGATTTAGACAACTCAATAGACTCCATGTTTTGCATCATCGTTTTCAAAGAGTCAAAGTCGATACCTTTTACTACTTCCACTTCTTTCACAACTTCTACTTCTACCTCTTTGATGACTTCCACTTCACGGACAACTTCTACTTCTTTAATCACCTCAACAGGCACTTCTTTGATAACTTCCACCTCTTTGATGACTTCGACTTCCTTAATCACTTCAACAGGCACTTCTTTAATCATCTCGACTTCCTTAATCACCTCAACAGGCACTTCTTTGATGACTTCGACTTCCTTAATGACCTCAACTTCTTTGATGACTTCAACAGGCACTTCCTTAATCATCTCGACTTCTCTAATGACTTCAACTTCCTTGATGATTTCCACAGGTACTTCTTTAATCATTTCTACCTCTTTAATCACTTCGTAAGGCACTTCCTTAACAACTTCCACCTCTTTGATGACCTCGACTTCTTTGATGACTTCGACAGGCACTTCTTTAATCATCTCCACCTCTTTGATGACCTCCACTTCTTTGATCATTTCAACAGGTACCTCTTTAATTACTTCAACCTCTTTAATTACTTCAACAGGTACTTCCACTTCTTTAATGACTTCCACCTCTTTAATCACCTCCACTTCGTTGATTACTTCTACCTCTTTAATCACTTCTACTTCCTTGATTACTTCTACCTCTTTAATGACTTCTACCTCTTTGATGACTTCAACAGGCACTTCACGAATGACTTCTACCTCTTTTAGTACTTCAACAGGTACTTCTTGGATAACTTCTACTTCTTTAATCGTAGCAACTTCCTTGATAATTTCAACAGGTACTTCGCGGATAACTTCTACTTCTTTGATAACTTCTACCTCTTTAATCGTTTCGACTACTACCTCTTTGATGACCTCTACTTCTTTAACTACTTCCACCTCTTTGATGGTTTCAATAGGTACTTCACGAACCACTTCTACTTGTTTGATGACCTCAATTTCAGTAGGCTTTGCTTCCAGTTTACGACGAGCAGCAGCATATTCAGTTTCCAAAGTTGCAAATGCAGCAGTACGGTCTTCTAATTGACTAGAATAAGAGATTTTTTCATTTTCCATGTCTGCAATACTCGCTTCTAGAGTATTGTATTTCGCTGTCAATTCTTTCAATTGATTTTCGCGTTCAAGGAGAATATTATTTCTTTCAGTTAAAGCTGCATCGAAACGATTGAATTCTTCATTGCGAGAATTATATTTAGTTTCTAAAACTGAAAGTTGATTTTCTAAATCAGACTTACGACCTTCTAATAAGCTATATTTAGAATCAAATGCTTTTGCATCAAGGGCATATTTGTCATGTGCTGTTTGTAAAGCACGATAAGAAGTTTTACTTTGCTTTAACTCACCATTCAGTGCGTTAATTTTAGAGTTTTTAAACATGTTAGCTAGCCACCAAGTCAATAATACTAAGCCCAAGCCAAAAATAAAAGGATAAAGAAAACAGAGCATAATGAATATTTATTTAGAACTGCACCCCATTTTGGGGTGCAAGTTTTGGTTTGTTTATTAAGTTTAACGTGTTGTGAGTCAGAATGTTACCCTTCTTTTAGGATGATTTCGACTCTCCGGTTCTTTTCGCGACCTTCTTCGTATTTGTTATCGCCAATTGGATTTTTCTCCCCATATCCTACAACAGACATTCTATCTTCAGAAATTCCACCACTTGTGAAGTTGTCTCTCACAAATCGGGCACGTCCACGGGATAAGCTTTCGTTATCTTTCTCATCACCTCTACTATCTGTGTACCCACCAATTTCAACCGAACTTCCTTCGACTCTATCCAAAAAGTAAATTAAATCTGCGAATTTATCTTTTTGCTCAGTTCCTAAATTAAGGGTACGGTCGCCAGTATCAAAGTAAACCGTAATAGGATTTCCTACCATTTCACCTCTAATACGTTCTAGTTTGTCATCACCGCCTTCTTCTGCTTTCTCTTCAAAAGCAAAAGTAATTCCGTTAGTAATATATCCTTCTTGGAAATTGTCGGCATTTGCCAATTCACTATCAGTAGTTAATTGATTACCATTAACACCTAATGCTTCTAATTCTTCTTTAATAGTATTTGCGCGTGCAAATCCATAATCAGGAAGCAGGTCAGGAGTACCTTCCTCTTCAGTATAGTAACCTGTAATAGTTAATACTCTGTTAGCATTATCTTTTAAGTAAGCAGCAGTCTCAGAAAGAGAGTTGCGTAATTTGTCACTTGCGCCTTCATAAAGGGCATTTGACTCAGGAAATCGGAAATAACTATCCGCAGATGTTTCAAAATCACCGTCATTGGCTGCGAAACCAATTACTTTGTTAGGAACAACGGTTTCTTCCGTAACTTGTGATTCCGTGTTATCATCACAAAAGTGATTTCGAAGTAGGTAACTCCCAACGAGTAGCCAGAGTAGGAGAAGAATTCCTACAAACCACATTAGACCTCTTTTTTCCATAGTAGCTGTTTTATTAATTACAAAAATAATAACCATACCCTAGGGAGTATGGCAAGAAATAAGATAAAAACGGTAATTTATCAGCCGAAAAATGAATGGAAAGATTGATTAATGTGTAACTCGTATGTAATGATAAAATTGGTCAATGACCTGAATGTAGTTCACAAAAATCGAATCGATAATTCGACTAATTTGTGGGGAGTGTTTTGTGTAGTTTCCCCCTTAATTTTTTGTTTTCGTTTTCTTTGACGTAAAATAACATTAAAAGACACCAAAAAAATAATTTTTGCTGAAAAAAAAAATAAAAAAATATATTTTGCTAGAAAATAGGGTGATTTGCTGCTTGAAATTTATTTTCTTATCTTAAAAAACAAAATTAAATTTCTTAAATTGTAAAATTAAACATATAATGCAAAAGCCTTATATACCAGCGGGCAAATAAGGCTTTTGTATTATATTGAGCGTGAAAATTACTGTAAAATTTCAATTAACTGAGTGTCGAATATCAAAATGGCATTTCCTCTAATTCCATTATTTGGATTTGGTCCATATCCCAAACTGGAAGGAATTATTATTTTCGAAGTTCCACCTTCCCGCATTTGTTCTAATCCGTCTCTGAAACCCGTAATAACACCACTCATATTAAAATCTGCGGTATTTGTCCCCTGAGTTTGGTCAAAAATTTCTCCATCTAAATAAGAGCCTGTGTAACGAACCCGTACCCGATCACTAGCATCTGGCACTCCTCCTAAACCTTCAACTTCTTGAACCACGAAAGTCCCTAAGGCTGTTTCTGTTGCCGTGAGATTATTAGCCTCAATATAACTCAATATTTCTGGTCTATCATCAACAACAGGAACTGGTGTTGGTGTTTCATCTTTACATGCAGTCAAACAAAGAGTCAAAGCAAAGAATAGTAAAGCAAATTTTTTCATTATTTTAGTTTTTGTTAAAATCTATAGCAAAAGTAAGATATACTTCAGAATTAAATTACTAATTGA
>CAZQTE010000518.1:0-3891 GCA_964595615.1 uncultured Saprospiraceae bacterium | reverse complement strand
AAATTCCCTTAGACCATTTCTTAGCATTTTACTCTTCCTCATCTAAATTAATAGCGACACGTTTCAGTTCAAAATTCTTTCCAAGATAAACCCTCTTTACCATTTCATCCACAGCCAACTCTTCAGCCGTTCCCGCTCTCAATATACTTCCTTCAGACATTAAATAAGCTCTGTCGGTAATATTGAGTGTTGCCTGCGCATCATGGTCGGTGATAAGAATACCGATATTTTTTGTTTTCAATCGAGCGACAATGTATTGAATATCTTCTACCGCAATCGGGTCAATTCCTGCAAATGGTTCATCTAAAAGAATGAAACTCGGAGATGTCGCTAGAGCTCGCGCTATTTCTGTACGACGGCGTTCTCCTCCAGATAATGTATCTCCATTACTCTTACGAACTTTTTCTAAGCGAAACTCTGCAATCAGGTCTTCCAATTTTTGCTTTTGCTCCTCCTTACTTAACTTGGTCATTTCTAAAACTGCAATGATGTTGTCCTCTACACTCAACTTTCTAAAAACAGAAGGCTCTTGTGGCAAATATCCAATGCCACGTTGCGCTCGCTTATACATTGGTAAAGCTGTAATGTCTTCGTCATCTAAAAAAACATTACCACTATTAGGTTGAATAAACCCTACTGTCATGTAGAATGTGGTTGTTTTTCCAGCTCCATTAGGACCAAGCAAACCAACTATCTCTCCTTGGTTAACTTCCAAAGAAACACCTTTAACAACTGTGCGTTGTCCGTAGCTTTTGATAAGATTTTCTGATTTTAAAACCATTTTTAATTAGTTGGTGGTTGGTAGTTGTCAGTTGGTAGACTATTCTGACTTACAAACTTGACTTTTAATTCTTTCAAACACGCAAAAGTAGAGAATTATTTTATGTCGAAGGGAAAAGAAAAGGTTAATCACAATTTTACCAAAATACTAACTTGTTAAAGTCATTCTTGCGCTCACTAAATAAACTTTCTTCTCGTATTGAAACGGTATCAAACGAAATTTCTACTTTTGCAGAAAATTTGTACAATTACAGGCTGAAAAAAACGCGTGGACTTTATTAATGTGTCAAACTATTTTAGATACAAAAAAACGTCAACCGTAAATCCTCAACCGTCAACCGTCAAAAAATGGCTTTACAAAAAAGAGAACAATCACCCGAGGTAAAAGAAAATATCTTAGGTGTTCTGGAGACCCTTTTCAAGTGGAAAAAAGAAATCATTTATACCTGTGTCGCAGCTGCGGTATTGAGTATTATTGTTGCTTTGCTCTTACCTGTTTATTATAAATCTTCAACAACTTTTTACGCTGCAAGTACAGATTTAGCTTCACCAGAAAGAATATTTGGAGAGGCAAATGATGCTATGGAGTATTATGGAGAAGCAGAGGATATTGACCGGGTGATTACCATTGCGGAGAGTAATGAGGTGACAGATTTTATGATTAATAAGTTCAATCTTTATGACCGCTACGATATTGATTCTTCCGATTTAGAAGCGCCTTATTACGTTCGTTTAAAGTTTGCAGACATGTACAAATTGAAGCAAACAAAATACGATGCCATTGTCCTTTCGGTTGAGGATAAAGACCCTGAAGTTGCCGCAGAAATGGCGACTACTGCACGAAATAAGACTTCTGAAATATTGAGTCGATTGATAAAAGAAAGCCAAAATGAGGTTTTGAATACTTATAGAGGGAGTATTTCTGAAGGTGAGAAAAATGTTGTTATTGTCAATGATTCTTTGCAAAGAACGCGTGACCGTTTCAAAGTTTACAATACACAATCTCAGAGTGCTGGTATCTCGCGTGCTATGCAACAAGCACGTGGAAAGTTGTTGATAAATGAGATTGAATTAGAGGAAATGAAAAAGCAAGGTCGCATCAATCGCGATACTTTAGTACGTCGTAATTCAATTATCGCCGCTACAAAATATCAAATTAAAGAATTGGAAAAAGATTTAGAGCTTTTTAATTCTGGTATGGCACAAGTAACTTATTTGGAAACCTTACAAGAAGAAGCCTCTGAACAATTAAGTGAGGATAAAGAACGCTTCGCGAAATATTTAGCGGCTTATAATTCTTCTTTTCCTACTATTCATATCGTTGAAAATGCGCGCGTGCCATTAATTAAATCACGTCCAATTCGTTGGTTGATTGTCGTGGCTTCGACGGTTATTGCTTTTATTATGGCTGTACTTGGGGTATTGGTTCTTGACCAATATAGTGATGTGAATTGGAAGAAGATTGTTAATGCTAAAAAATAAATGTTGAATAGTTGAATGGTTGATTATGTTGATTTTTAAATCGCTAATAAACATAATTAACTAATCAACTCAATCAACCAAGGTCATGAATAAAATTCGCGCTACCATATCAGCCTTATCAGAAGAGCAACGCATTTTCTCGGTTTTTGCCGTTTTTGTGGTGGCTTCGCTATTGGCGGCTGCGATTTTTAATCAGCCTATTTTAGCAGGTCTGCCAGCGGGTTTGTTATTAGCAGTTTTGACGATAGCTGATTTTCGTAAAATTTGGTTTTTGTTGCTGTTTATGATTCCCTTTTCGGTGGAAGTTTCGCTGCCTGGGGGATTTGGGACAGATTTGCCTAATGAGCCTTTAATGGTTCTTCTGACGGCGGTTTATCTTCTTTTTTCTATAAATCAGGCACATCGAATGGATAGTAAATTCATCCGACATCCGCTGTCTCTACTCATTTTACTGCATCTAGGCTGGATTATCGTTACCACTATTACTGCCGAACATTTCTTTATTTCTCTAAAATGGACACTTGCCAAGACTTGGTATATTATCCCTTTTTACTTCATGACGGGTAGTTTGATTAAAACGCACAAAGATTATAAACAATTGATGTGGGTGATATTTTTGCCGTTGCTTTGTACGGTTTTGATTACCATTGTGCGGCATGGAATGTTAGGATTTAGTTTTGAAGGTGTCAATCGCGTGATGAAACCTTTCTTTCGTAATCACGTGAATTACGCAGCGATTTTAGTTATTATCTTTCCGCTACTTTGGTTTTTCCGACATGATTTTCCAAAGTATTCCTACAAAAAAATGCTCCTGACCTTTGGGCTTTTTGTTTTTCTTCTCGCGATTCAGCTGTCCTTTACTCGGGCGGCTTATGTTTCTTTGGCTTTGTCATTGGGAGCTTATTATGTCATTAAATATAATTTAATGCGCTATGCAGTAGCGGCTTCCATGATTGTTTTGGTGGCAGGTTTGGCATTTTTTATCAATGACAATAAGTACATGGATTACTCGCCAGAGTTTAAGAATACCATTTCTCATACGAAGTTTAATAATCTCATTGAGGCGACGGCGAAGGGGGAAGATATTTCTACCATGGAGCGCGTTTATCGCTGGTTAGGCGGCTATTATATGGCTGTAGAGAAGCCGATTACAGGATTTGGTCCAGGTAATTTTTATGAATCTTACAAAGGTTATACAGTCACAGCATTTCAAACCTATGTGAGTGACAATCAAGATAAATCTACAGTGCATTGCTACTATCTACTCATGGTCGCAGAACAAGGTATTCCTGGCGGTTTGATATTTTTGATTTTGGTTTTATTAACCGTTTTGTACGGAGAACGCATTTATCACGAGACACTCGACTCCGCGAAAAAGCGCATGGTAATGGGAATGCTCTTGGCATTTATTACGATTGGTGCGCTAAATTTGATTAATGATTTGATTGAAGCGGATAAGGTGGGTCCTTTCTTTTTTATTGCGATTGCTGTTTTGGTGAATGTGGATTTGGAGAATAAGAGGGTTGGTTAATGGTTATTGGTTATTTTAGGCATCTATACAAACTTAGGAGTAACTTCACTCCTATACACTTTTTTATAAATCGTTGAAAACGTTGAGATTATGAGATT
>CAZQTE010000517.1:0-3931 GCA_964595615.1 uncultured Saprospiraceae bacterium | reverse complement strand
GTTATTGAATTACTTTTACTTAATGGTTATTTGTTATTGAGTTATTCTTGGTCTTAATACTAAAAGCGTTCTAACTGGCGTTATTTTTGTTCCATTTTTAGATTGATATAAAAGAAAAATATAATGCGTGTTAAAAAACGTTAAACTCGATTTTTCCAAAGTAACAATTTTTAGAACTCAATCGTTCTACGGACAACAACAGCAACAATCCGATAAATACAAACTTTAATCTCGGAAAATTTCCGACCGTAAACAAACCAATGATGATTAAGAAAATAGTTTTCACAGCAGTATTAGCAGTTTTTGCAGTTTCACTATTTGCACAAAACAAAAAGAAATTCAAATTTGGCGTCAGAGGTGGTGTTAGTACAACTGAAATTGCTGCAAACGACCTTTTTGTTACCAATGCTGAAGAGATGAATGAGTTGCAAATAGGAATTCAAGAAGCGAATTATGGTTATCACTTTGGCTTCTTTGCACAAGCTCGTGCAGGTAGTTTCTTTATCCAACCAGAAGTACTTTTTAATTCTAATACAGTTGATTTTAAAGTAGTTGACTTGACCGTAAATGAGGCTGTACCAGAGATTTTAAATGAGAAATACCAATACATTGATATTCCAGTAATGCTTGGGTTTAAACTTTTTAATACTGTACGATTACAGGGTGGTCCTGTTGGACATGTGTACTTAAATAATGCATCAGAATTGGTGGATATTGAAGGATATGAAGACAAATTTGAGCAATTTACCTATGGATACCAAGCAGGTCTTGGTCTTGATTTTTGGAAGTTGGTGATTGACTTAAAGTACGAAGGTAATTTTAATAATTTCGGAAGCCACATCAATATAGACGGACGCGCTTATGAGTTTAATCAAGCGCCGACTCGATTGGTCGCTAGTGTAGGGATTGCTTTTTAAAAGCTAAGAATGTATTTCACAAGAAAGGCTTCATCGTTTGATGAAGCCTTTCTTGTGAAATACATTCTTTAAGGTTCAAATTGACGCGCAGAACGAACATAAAACGAATTGCTTTTAAAATCGCCTCCTCTATTACCTGAGGTAACTTCGACGTACCAAGCCAAAAATGCTGTTGATGAAGCAGGAGATGATAATTCGTTCGAACTCCAATATTTCGTACCATTAAAATTTCCAAAACCTTTCAAGTGTAGATTTTTAATCATTTCCTCCATTCCTTCAATAGATGGCAAAAACCAATCTGTGTAATTATTTAAATCTAATTCATAGCAAATTTTCGCAGCACATTCATCCTCATCACAATCATTCGAAATCTGTCCTGTATTTCGAATTCCTTCTCCAATTCCAGTTAATTCTGCACCATTCATATCTGTACCCTGACAACCCCAAACTATTCCCTCACTTTGGTCACTAAATGATGCAACAAAACCATTTCCAGAAATAGTATCCAAGTAATATATTAGTCCACCCGCGTATTCCTTTCCATAGAGACTATCTAAAGGAATACCAGACATATATAAGTTATAAGGAGTATGAATGTCAGAATTTAGAAATTCCTGAACTTTATTAAGGTCTGCTGACTCACAATTTACTCCAGAAAAACCATCAGGACAATTACAAAATCCGTCAATACAAAGACCTTCGTTCAAACATTCTAATGATTGGGTTAAACAAACGTCTTCAATCTCACAATCATTTCCAGAAAAACCTGACGGACATATATTGTCTTTACATGAATAAATAAGACAAACAAAAAGAGCATTAAGAACGACAAGAAAAAATTTACTTTTCATTTTATATGGATTTAAAAAACAATTAAGATTGGCACACAATTTAGACATGCTCTCACCCCAAAAACATCAACTGCAAACACTTCCACAATTGCCCTTTCAATTTCACATCCCCCATTATTTTAGTCAAACTATCTGCAAAAAGGAAATTCCTCTCTTGAAAAGGAAAAGGATGATAATTAGGTAAATTCCAATTGAGTCCTAAAAAGGAAGGTTTAAAGCCAAAGACAATAATATTAGAAATGTCCGCTTTCGACAGGATAGAAATCAAACTAAATCCGTCATTTTCCGTTAATTTTAATAATAGAATGTCATCAGGAATGGAAAAACCAGCTGCCTTTAAAATTTTGCCCGCAAAGGTATTTCCTTCTTCTGTGTCTTCTTCAGCAGGAATAATGACTAATAATCCTTTTTGATTAGCGCCAGTTGCAGAATTGATTGCCTCTTGAGCATCTTTAATAGGGAATATTTTAAAATCATACAATCCAGACATAAGATTAAATTTCTATAATTCTTCATTAAAAAAAATATAATTTCGCAAAATAGACATTAAAGTTATCTGACAAAATTTTATATTGAAAAATAGGTCTAAAAGTTTGATTGTTTGGTTGCTAATACTTATTTTTGACCTGAAGGTAAATTAAATGTGCTAATAATAACGCTTAATTTTACAGTCACAAAGTAAGATAAACTTACTTCAATAAGGAATGATTTTAAATTAAAATGAAATATTTAATTTGATTTTTTTCCAAAGGATATATTTCCGCAATTTTTCCTCACAAAAGATAAGTAGCACACGTTATTTATTTCGGAAAATTTGAGAATGAGATTTTTTTGCATATTTTCTTCAAAAAATCAGTGCATAGCCAAGCTACGGACTTACTTTTTGGGAGGAAATAGGCGGGAAAATATCTTGTCAAATTACCGAAATAAATAGGGGGTGCTACTTAAGATAAAGCATTATCAATTTCTTTTAAAAATATCTCCGATTATGGCATACCAAATAAAGACTACCCTTGTTGAAAAATCTCGTTTATCTGAAATAGATTTTAACAACATTCCTTTCGGAAAAACATTTTCTGACCATATGTTCATGGCAGACTATAAAGATGGAGAATGGACAAATGCTCAAATTATTCCTTTTGGTCATTTCCAAATTCATCCAGCTGCAATGGCTTTGCACTACGGTCAAGCTATTTTTGAAGGAATGAAAGCTTCTGTCAGCCATGACGGAAAGCCAATGTTTATGCGTCCTGAAATGCACGTTGAACGTTTCAATGCATCTGCTGCTCGTTTAATGATGCCTAGCGTACCAGCTGAACTTTTCTTATCTGCTATTCACGAAATTGTTGCCTTAGATGCGGCATGGATACCGCCAGCAAAAGGTAGTGCATTATACCTACGTCCTTACATGTTTGCATCTGATGAGTTTATCGGTGTGAAACCAAGTAAGACTTATAAATTCATCGTATTTACTGGTCCTGTAGGTCCTTATTACCCAAAACCAGTAAGCCTTTACGCTGATATGCATTACATTCGTGCAGCTGCAGGTGGTACGGGTTTCGCTAAATGTGCAGGAAATTACGCAGGTTCTCTCCTACCCGCTCAAAATGCAATTGACAAAGGTTACGACCAAGTTTTATGGTTAGATGCCAAAGAACACAAATACATCCAAGAGGTTGGAACGATGAATATCTTCTTCCACATTGGAGATAAAATAGTAACTCCAGACATCGAGCAAGACACAATTTTGAAAGGTATTACACGCGATTCTGCTATCAAATATTGGAGAAGTGAAGGCATTGAAGTCGAAGAAAGACAAATCAGTATTGACGAAGTTGTAGAAGCATTTGATAAAGGAGAATTAAAAGGCGCATTTGGTACAGGAACGGCTGCGGTAGTCGCACACGTTCACCAAATCGCATACGGTGATAAAGTAATGAACATCGAACATGGCGACCCAAAAGGTCCAGGTCAAATGTTTAAAGTCTTTATCGATAACTTGCGTGCAGGAGTAATTGAAGATAAATTTGATTGGATTGTACCAGTGAAAGCCAGTTCTTTCGCAACGGTTTAACAAATTAGAAATTCTTCTAAAAGCCTTGAATTCATTAGAGTTCAAGGCTTTTTATTTGTACTAAAGTCTGACATAAAGAAAGTTGAGAG
>CAZQTE010000516.1:0-3934 GCA_964595615.1 uncultured Saprospiraceae bacterium | reverse complement strand
ATAAGCGGAAAAGAAGTAGTTCAGATTCTGAATCTATTATTTTCGCATTCCTTAGATAAAAATGGTTAGCTGAAATTTAGATTTTTTCGATAGTTTCCTTCAAAAGGTAGTGGGTAAAAATGACTGATGTATTGCTTTTACTCACAAGGTGACTTTGAGTCACCACGTGAGTATCCACCGATTTCACCCACTACCATTCATTTTTGCTATACGGCATAATTCTTGAAATATTATAAAAATATTATATTTGTAAATAAAAAATAAATTCTTTTCGTTAAATTTGCGAATCGGATGCTTTTCAATTCGAAAAATAGTTCTATCTTAACGTCTAAGAAAACTATACGGACTGATTTAGCTTTTTCTACACATAGAAATCAGTCAAAAAAAGAAACAAATTATGGGAAAAATTATTTCTCTCCTCAATCACAAAGGAGGTGTTGGTAAAACGACAAGTGCCATTAACATTGGTGCTGGTTTAGTGGAATTAGGGAAAAAAGTGCTCTTGATTGACCTTGACCCGCAAGCAAATTTAACACTCTCACTGGGTATTCCCCGTCAAAAATATACAATCTACGAAGCACTGCGTGGTGAGTCTGAGTTAGTTCCATTTACTTATAAAGAAGGAATGGATGTCATCATTTCAACGCTAGACTTGTCAGGTGCAGAAATGGAGCTCATCAACGAAGCTGGACGTGAATTTATCTTACGCGAGTTATTTGATGCTGTAGTAGATGACTATGATTTTATTATCATTGACTGTCCGCCGTCATTAGGTCTTTTGACTTTAAATGCATTGACGAGTAGTCATTATGTATACATTCCTTTGCAGACTGAGTTTTTGGCGATGCAAGGATTGGCAAAAATCAAGCAGGTTATCGATAAAGTTCGTTTCCGTTTGAATAAGAAATTAGAGATTGGAGGTGTTATTGCTACCATGTACGACAACCGTAAAATCTTAAACAGAGATGTTGTTGATACTATTCGTAAATTCTTTGGCGAAAAAGTATTTGATACATTGATTCGTGATAATGTAGCATTAGCAGAGGCACCAGCACAACGTAAAGACATTTTCGCTTACAGCAAAAGTAGCCCTGGAGCAAAGGATTATTTGGACTTGTGTAAAGAAATTCTACAAAGAACAGGACACAAGGTTCCAACGAAAGCTGCTAAGGTTTAATTTACAAGGGAACTATATTTAAGCCCAAGCATACAGAAGGAAATACTATGATACAGAAAACAATTCGGCTAGATAGAGCAGAATTTTGATAAAATGGATTAATATCCTAATAAAACAAAACTCTATCTGCCAGTAAATTTTGAGACTTTATGTGAGGTTTATCCCTAAATCTAAATAATAGTTTAGTCTCCCAAAATTAGGAGGAAAAGTGAGTAAGAAAAGATTTACAGACGGTTTAGAAAGCTTGTTTGGGGTTTCCGAAGGTGGAAACTTACCCGAAGAGTCGCCGCTGTTGGCAGAAACTGAAGTAAGAGTAGTCACCAAGCCCAAAGCTAAAAAAGTCCGCAAGCGTGGCTCTAAAAACTTTACCTCAGATTTAGATTCTTTGTTTGAAGATACATTGGAAAATGCAATCGAAGAAACTAAAACTGAATACCAACAGAGTAATAAACCCGATAAAAAAAGAAAACAACTTCGTCCAGTCTCAGGATTAGATGCTCTAATACGTCGTACCCTCGAAAGTGGCGAAGCTGAAGTTAGTTATGATAAGCGAAAACGAGTAACTTTTGTATTCGAAAAATCTAAAGTAGAAAAGTTAAAACGCATCGCCAAGGCTCAAAAGGTCTATCTAAAGGATATTCTTGGAGAGATTGTGAAAGATTATTTAAAACAATACGAAAAAGAGAAAGGAACGCTTAACTAGCGTTCTTTTTTTTGACAATATGGCCAAATCTAAAAATATACTAAAAGTTCGTCTACTCCTGTTCTCAAATGGGCGCATCCTACTTCTTCACCAAACGAAGAAGAATGGAGGAAGTTTGTCATTAGTAGGGGGGACAGTAGAAGCAGAAGAACATGCTCGCGCTAGTCTCATACGCGAAAGTCTTGAAGAGGCAGGGATTATGATAAAACAAGAGGATTTGCATCTAAAACATGTACTGCACAAAATGACAGGTACCAAGCATCGGATGACCCTCTATTTTCAAGCAGATATTTACAATGGCTTCCCTCAGACGCGTGAGCCTGATAAGTTTCAAAAAGCTGCCTGGTATAACCTAGATAATCTTCCCGCAAAACTAACTGACACCGTTAGGCATGTCCTCGGAGAAATTAGAAAAGGAAATATCTACTCTGAGTTTACAAAGTCAAAAGACTAAACTCAAATTAAAAAACCGATGATTCATTATGGATTATCAGTTTTTTAATAAACCCAAGTATTTTCCGTCAACCGTCAACCGTCAACCGTCAACCGTCAATTTATTGACAAAAACTAATCATCAATTTCTCCATTTTCTTCCGCATCAAACTACTTTTACAAGTAAAATTATTAGCAATAATCGAAAAGGATAAAAGTTTGCCATTGGCAGCTTTCGCGTAGCCTGTATATGAGCGCACACCTGTCATCGAGCCACTTTTCGCCCGAATATTAGTAAATGCTTTCGTTCCTTTAAACATTCCTTTCAAAGTTCCTTCTGCACCCGTAGAAAGGCTTTCATAAAATACAGGAAAAATAGTATCATCCTTCGCAATCAATCTTAAAATACCTGCCATTTGTCTGGACGTCACATTCGTACGCGAAGACAAACCACTCCCGTCTCTCAAACGCATGCCGTCTGTTCGTAATCCTTTTGCTTCCCAATATTCCTTCACCGCATCCACCGCTACATCATAATCACTATTATTTTTTAAGGTCAAACCCAAAGTCTTCAACATCACTTCGCAATAGAGATTAACACTTTCATGATTGGCTTCCCAGACGATGTCGCGTAATTCTGGCGAATTGTGTGTATAAAATATTTTACGCTCCGCCTCATTCGTTGGCGTAAAAATAGAACGAGGCAAGCCTGTAATTTCGATACCCGCATTTTTTAAACGCTCCGTTACTTGATGTGCTGTAAACAAAACTGCATCAGGCACCGAACCTTTTATCGTAAAAGTCCCCGACCCTACAGGTATCGTCCCACGTATCGTCACATGATGCCGAAAAGGCGCACCATATATATAGGCATTATCGCCCGTCCCACGAGGCGCGGAAGTTACGAGATTTTCAATAAAAACAACAGGAACTTCTGGACGGACGGATTTTACTTGAGGTGTGCTATCCAATTGTGCGTTTTGTTGAAAATCCAACCAATACCAATTTTCATGCAAATTCAAACCAAATGCGCCAGCCCCATAATAATTGCCCATATCCTCCCATTGCCAAGTGGACGCAACTGGCGAACTCGGAAAAAAAGAACCGTCACCAATCACATGCCCGTCAATCTTCTTAATACCAGCTGCCTGTACCGCTGCCGTAAATTTCGCTAAAACGGTCGGCATATCATCCGCTTGGTCTAACCATTCTGTCCCCAAAGTCGGGTCGCCATAGCCTTTAATGTAGAGGTCGCCATGTAAAGTGCCCACCTCATCAATGCTACCCGTGTATTGTAACTCTGTCTTGTAGCGATAATCGACACCGAGGACAGATAGGGCAGTAGCTGTCGTCACCGTTTTTAAAGAAGAAGCAGGAATGAGACTGCGTTCTGAATTGTAGCTTGCTATAGTTGAACCCGTTTCTATTTCCATTACAGTGATACTGACACTGGCATTTTTGAGTTCAGTGTCGCTTATGAAAACTTCGAGTGCAGGTTGAATTTTGCCTTGAGAGAATGCGAAATAGGGGAGAACAAGGAAAAGGAGGTATAGAAAGCGCATAGTTAGAATTGAGATAGCAGATTAAAAAGAAACAAATATTTTTTTATCAAAGAATTCCTT
>CAZQTE010000515.1:0-3942 GCA_964595615.1 uncultured Saprospiraceae bacterium | reverse complement strand
CTAACATCTAAAAATCCAAAATCTCACAGAATAAGATGCACAAAACAGGCATACTCTTATTGGTTTTTCTTTTTATAGGATGCGTAAAAGAAGTAGAAATCACTACAGAACCACTACGCTTCCCTACCCTTCTGGAAATCCCTCAAGGCTTCCCTGAAATGCAGCATCCAGAAGGAAATGAATTCACGCAAGAGCGCTGGGAATTAGGGAAAAAACTATTTTTTGACCCAGTCCTCTCTGCTGATAATAGCATTAGTTGTGCTTCTTGTCATGAGCCGAGTTTAGGTTTTAGTGATAATAAAAATGTGAGTTTTGGAGTAGAAAATCGCCCTGGACGTAGAAATTCTTCACCATTAGCCAATGTAGGCTATCACCCTTATTTTACGCGAGAAGGTGCCGTTCCAAGCTTGGAAATGCAAGTTTTAGTTCCTATCCAAGAACATGACGAGTTTGATTTCAATATTATTTTAATAGCGGAACGATTAGCAGAGATAGAAGGATATGTCGAAATGAGTCGTACTGCTTATGACCGAGAACCAGATGCTTTTGTAATTACGCGCGCGCTTTCTTGTTTTGAGCGGACTTTGATAAGTGGAAATAGTCGATACGACCAGTACTCTTCTCAAGGAAAAACGGATGCTTTAAGTAATGAAGAATTGAGAGGTATGGACTTGTTTTTTTCGGAGAGGACAGGCTGTAGCAATTGTCATAATGGTTTTAATTTTACTGATTATTCCTTTCAGAATAATGGTATCTATGCAAACTACGAAGATGAAGGAAAATTTCGTTTGACGGGAGAAGAAGCGGATAGAGCTTTATTTAAAGTGCCATCACTTCGTAATATTGAACTGACTGCGCCTTATATGCACGACGGTTCTATGGAGACTTTAGAAGAGATTGTTAGTCATTATAATAGTGGTGGAAAAGGATATTTTAATCAGTCAGAAGAAGTAAAAACTTTGAATTTAACCGAAAATGAAGAAGCGGATTTAGTAGCTTTTTTAAAGAGTTTGACAGATGACTTGTTTGTGAATAATCCAATATTTCAAGAATAAGTGAGACTTACATTACAATCCTATCCAATACCTCACTTTCAAGACAACTGCTCTGTCCTTTACATTCAAATTGTCTGCGCGATAATTATCAGTATAAGTGATAAACAAATCCGACATGGCTTTAATTCGCCATTGTAGACGGGTATTGACATTGAAATTATTGAGCTGAGTGTTGTATTGTAAAAAGGTGGTCAGGAAGAGATTTCTATTAAAGGAAAGTTCTAATTTTGAACCGACTAAAGTGAATGCTGCCGAACCGTAACCATCAGGAAAGTCTGTTAGAGTTTCCTGTGAAATTGTCAAACCAAGTAATCCCCAAGGTTGTCGACGATAATTTATTGCCCCATTTAAACTTAATTGTCTCCCCGTATACTCTCCTCCATATCGAATACTTGCTGTCCCAAAGAAATTGTTGCGTACACCTGTATCAAATCGTCCCTCAATTCCTCGTCCTTGATATACTCCTGTTGGAAATGCTAAATCTAATCCGTCAATTTGGAAAGGAAAGAAAAGAGCTGGTGCATAATTGCCCCAACTAAAAGAAAGTCTATTGGCATTTAACCATTGAATGGATAGAGTAAGTTTTAAATCGTGCTCTTGATAATTTAAGTCAGGATTTGTATACAAATTTCCAGACCATGCAAAACCATAATAGTCTATACCATAAGTATCATCTTTGGAGAAAATACGGTAGTAACCATTTGCTCGAAATTGCCGATAAGCAACACGTGCCAAGGTATCAGACAAAGTATCTTCGTGATATAAATGAGGTACAAAACCAAAATCAGTAATATAATTTTGACTTGGTGCATCCGCTCCTAAAAAGAAGTTAAATTTAGCCGTTCGATACCTAATCTTAGCATCCCACGCTGCATTTTGCTTTAATTTTTCTCCTGTAAATGAATAATGTAAAAAGGTTTTTGCACTCCACTTGCTATCTGGTGAACGAAAGTCAAATTCTATACCTCCAATACGGTTGAAATCGTTTTCAGCAAATTCAAAACTATCAAAAGCTTGTCTATTTGTCAAAAAGGCAGTCAAATTTGATCCCTTTAAAATACTTCGTTGTATAACTGCTACAGAATAATTTTGTGCCTGTATCCTTGGATTCCCTTGACCTTCGGTTTGCATATTCATCAATCCAATTCGCCAATCTTTATCTAAACGCCCCGTTAGTCTTGCTCCAAACAATATAGGTACTGGAACAGCACCGACACCACCTATACGGCGCGAAAAAAATGGGCGGACTCGACTATTACCAAGATTAGCAAAAAGGTCTTTATTTTCAAGAAAGAAAAGTCGTTTCTCTGGATAGTTTAATTCAAAGCGATTGAGGTCTATGACTTGTCTGTCTACCTCTGCTTGTGAAAAATCAGGATTGACTGTTAGGTCCAAATATAAAGAAGAACTTAATGCAATCTTTGCATCACCACCTATTTGAGGGCTTAGCTCTGGAGATTTTCCCTCAGCATAATCTTGTGATGCATTTAAAGCAGCATAAGGAATGAGGGCAATATTAGAACCATCTTTGGGAGGAGACTTATCCCATTCCAAAAGACCTGCTAAAGCTAATGTTGCTACATCTGTACCTCGCGGTACTGGCGACCATACGGAAGTTTCATTCCGTCTCAAATCGTTGCGAGCAAAATTTATTCTCCAAGACTGAGATTTATTAAAGCGTAAGCTATTAAAAGGGATTTCAATTTCAAGAGACCACCAATCTTCAGCCTCATTTCGAAAAACTTCTGCATCCCAGACCGCATCCCAATTTGTATTACTCCCCTTTATTCCTCCCAAATCTACAATACCATCAGACTGAGTTCCATAGGGATGCACCGTAAAAGAATAACCGCTCACAGCATCTCCGAAAGGATCAAGAATAACGGAAAATGCGTCATTTTCTTCAAAACAAAAGTCTCTCTTTAAAGACTGAACAACATAATTGCCGTGACTAGTATCCCGACACATCGCTCCTATATATAAAGCTTTTTCTGTATAAAAAACACGTACTTCTGTTAGAGAATTAGCAGGGCGGTCATCATGAGGATATTTCATCTGAAAGCCTTCTGCAACTGGTGCATTTTTCCACGCCAAATCATCTAGATGACCATCCAGTGTCGGAGCTCGTTCTGATTCTTGGATGAGAAGGGAATGCGATTGGCCTATTGCAGAAGTCATTCCTACAAATAGTAAAGTAAAAAAAAGCATGGTGTGAGTCCACAATCGCATGTTTCTAATTTGCATCCAATACTCTGTCAAATTCTAAGGAACCTGACATAAAACCCTAACGTGATATTTTTCGCCAGCCAGACAGCATTGCTAATAGAATACCAAAGAAAACTAAAAGTAAAACCCAAGCAGGCATTATTGCAAAGACGACAATGCGCATTCTATCTAAACCATACATCAAACCAAGCGTCGCTAAAATGAGAATCATAAAGCCCGTCAACCGATGAAAACCTGGAATATAGTCCAAATTGACGAAGCGCTTCATAAACCCTAGAGTAGTAAACATTCCTACAATTGGTAAAATTTGAGTATAGATATCCGCATTGAAGATGCTGCGGCCACGTTCAAAAAGGAAGACATAAAAGTTTAAGCCAACGGCAAACATACCTGGTACACAGACTAGATATATCAACAAAGCATAAAGATATTTCCAAGGACTCTTGTAGCCGTCCTCTTTACTAATCCAGCCCGTCAATAAAGTAGCGAATATAATCGCGATGAAATAGCCAATGATATAACCAGGATTATCTCCGAGTAAGGCCATTAATTCTTTTAGTGTCATTATTTTTAGTATTTGTTTTTAAGACTCTATCCAAAAGTATTTTAGTAACGACAAAACAATAAGTCCGTCATCTGGACAGGTCAAATTTTCCTCATT
>CAZQTE010000514.1:0-3943 GCA_964595615.1 uncultured Saprospiraceae bacterium | reverse complement strand
TAAATATTATGAAGAAGGCTTTAACTTCTTCACATTAAAAGATTTTCAGCAGTTCGCTACAATTGCAAGTACCCCCTACAAAAAAGGAAACGAAGAAAATATTAGGGCATCTAAAGTTGTAAGTCCTCTTTTGAAAAAAGTAAATGTTTGGGCGGCTCACAGTCAAATGGAAGGTTACTATGCTAAGCCTAATTTTCGCTGGAAAAGTGCACGTAGTTTTAGTGGATATTTTTGGACACAGATTTATCGTGAAGGTTTTGATAAAAGAATTTTTTTTAAAATCGGAGCCGTTAAAAATGGTCTTTTCTTTGGAATAGATTGTTTAAGAAAAACACAAAGTAAAAAAGGTCAAAAAAAGGCTGTTCCTCTGGAAAAGCAAGTAATCTTTGATAGATATATCAAAGAAGAAGGAATTAAAACAGACCACTTTTTCTATGAAGGCGACTTACAGGATTATAATTGGGAAAAACTGATAAAAGCTACTCGACGAATAATTGCTGACAGTGAAGAGAATTTTGCCAATTTGGAGAAAATTATCACAGGAGAGCTGAATATTGATTTTGAAAAAGAAAAAGGAAGTTTAACTCCAATTCTACCTCCGTCAAAGACAAGAACGAAAATACCAAATAGAAGAACTTACAAAGGTTATCCCTCTACTAATTATGCAAAGAAACAAACTGAAGCAACAAAACTTGGGACCTGTGGTGAATATCTTGTGCTTCGGTATGAGAAACAAAAATTAAGTAATGCTGGTCTACTTGATTTAATAGAGAAAGTCAAGAAAATGCCTGATGGGGTAGGTTATGATATCCGTTCGTTTGACGAAAGCGGGACAGAAATACATATTGAAGTAAAAACAACGGTTTGTACAATTGACGAGCCATTTTATATGTCAGAGAATGAGAAAGATTATTTTCGAGATTATCCCGACAATTATTTTCTGTACAGATTATGTAATTATAGAAAAAAAACTGGAAGTGCTGATTTCTATACCTTGAAAATAGAAGATTTAAAAAATGCCATTTTTTCTCCTACTAATTACGAAGTAAGTCTATCTCCTAACTCTAAAATCCAAGATAATGAGTGATTCTTTTAACACCCTTTTAGGACCTTATGCAAATGCATCTCGCACTTGTTATTATCAATTAGCCAAATACAATAAACAACCCAAGAGTACAGTCGAAATTAAAAAAGTAAGAGAAATTTTATCAGAAGCAGCTTTTGCTTTTATCTGCTTAAACTACATCAATGAAGTTATGGCTGAAAACTTAAATGATGACATTGATTTCTTTCTCAGTAAATCTGAATTACAGAAAACAGAAAGCGAATTGCTATTTTATATTTTAGGAAGCGAAAATATAGAATGGGTAAAAATAAAGAATAGACAAACTAATGATAAAACCAAACAGCTTCAATTAAATGCCATGCTTGAAATAATAATAAGGGAAGATTATAGAAAAAAATGGCTTGAAATATTTAGTCGTCGTCTTCGGACAATTGATAACATGCAAGCATATTTTGAAAATAACATAATAGTAGAAGAATTAGACGATGCTCAAAGTATGAAATCAAGAGCCTTTTTCAGTAGTCAATTTACAATCAAATTTATATAAATTACTCCTGCACCTTCAACTTCACCTCCTTCGGGTCATAGAAGTATTTATGAATAGTACCCTCCTTAATCTTTTCTACCACTTCGTCAATAATATAGCGCGGCACCAAAAACCACTCTTTAGGCTTGACGGACTTTCCGAAACGGTCAGGAATAGTAATGTCGAGCCGTGCAGGTGCAAAGAAACGATGAATCAATTTTTCAAGTTTGACCCGGTTAATATTAGCCAACTTGTAAGTAGCGACTATTTCCACTTCGGAAAGTAAAAAAGTAGGGTCGTTAACAGCACCAGCGATACGAGTTTTAACATCGCTACCTGTTACTCCGATTTTATGAAGAACATCTCGATTATTCTCAATAGTTGGGTCTTTCGACAGACTTCGCAATACGTAAATAGTTCCGCTCTCTTGGTCGTCTGCATTCGCTTGGTCAGAAAATAATCCCGTAGTAGGTTGTTCGTTAACTTCAGTAATAAAACGGCTCGTTTCGTCTTTATACATAGCGCGAATAAGCGACAGCAACAAAATATTACTTTCAGTACCATTAGCGTAAATGACGCGCAAACGCGCATCGATATGACCACCGTGTGATACAAATTCTTTTCCCGTTTCGGCAATGTAAGCAGTCTGCCCACCCACAATGACAAAATCCGTTTGTCTTAACTGTGATTTAGTAAAACTTCTGTCTTTGTGAAACTGAACGGTCTTGCGCAAGCCAGCTTTTAGTTGTTGTTGTAATTCCTCAAACAGCGGCTCAAACGTCTCAAAATCCTCGCAACGCGTACGATTGGCAATTTCCTCTGCGGCTCTTTTTTCCACTCGTGACTTGACATGAGTGAGTTTGGTAATAGAGGAATCACTCTCCGTATCTATTCCTAATGCTTTCAGCAATTCGTCGTCTTCTGGGTTTTCGCTCAATGACAACTCTTCATTTTCTTGCGCAGATAATATGCCCTGCGTGTCGAACTCACTCAAAAGTTCTACGCAATTAGCTTGCTTGCGAATGCGGTCTAAGCGCACAGCGTAAAGTCGCTCGAATATATCACGCTCTTCGCCGTGCTGCGGCAATCGTTTGTGGGTCTCCGTGAATTTTTGAATCTCTTCAAAACCCGCGATGATACGCTGCTCTTCGTTGGTGTATTTTTTCGGTTTCTTTATTTCAAGCTCTACGCCCAACGCGTCCAGCAAATCCAAATCCGCCTGTGTAATTTCCTGTTTTTTAGCCATTTTTTTGTTCTGTTGCGTGTCGTTGTAGCACGGCGACACCTTGTGCCATGCGTTGCTCCCACGGGTCGGAAGATTTAATATTCGGTAAACGACCGTTTTCTGTCTTAAACTGTAATGCACGTTTTACCAAGCTACGCGCTTCGTCTAAGTCGATGTTATATTTCTTGGCAGAAATAACCGCCGCCATAGCTTTCAGACTTTTTTCGTCCATTGCTTTACCCAAAATGCGGTAAGCCTCGCTAAAGGGATTAATACTGTCAATCCAATCCACTTCCAGCTCGCGTACATCCATCGCAAATTTACGAATACCGTCAATCAATGCGGTATTGGTCGGCTCGCGAGATGACCGATTGCCCCCGCCAGTTTCCTCATTGCCCGTGTCGCTGTCATTGTTTTCCTCGTTTGAAATCCTCCTTGCCTCCTGTGTTAAATTCAACGCAGCAATCGCATGTTGCCGCACCGACTCTACATCTTCATCTTCCAAGTCTGGATATTTATCCCGAATAATTTTTCCCATCCGTACCTGCGTCAGTTCCTGCGGTACAACTTCTTCGTCAAACATACCCCGCTCTATTGTCGGTTTATCCTGTACAAAAGATGCAATAACCTCGTTCAAATCCTCTGCGCAAATCCGCTTGGCGTACTCCGTTTGAGGTTCTGCCAGTCCTTTGATTTCAATCTGTAACTGCCCCGTATCTGCATTAAAACCAACATTGGTTCTATCCGTTTGGTAGCCATCTGCGCCGTAATCATATCCATCTGTTGGTTCACTATCCAAATTTTTTGGTGTAAAATTAAAACTTGGAGTGAGTACCTGCTCCATTAGCAAACTCGCCGAAATTGCTTTGAGCGTATCATTTACCGCGTCCGTCACGGAAGCTTCCGCCGCATCTGGCTCGGCAATGAGATTAGTAAAACGGGACTGTACTTTATCAGGCGCATCACGCGTGGCACGACCGATAATTTGGACAATCTCAGTCAGACTCGACCGATAACCCACCGTCAGCGCGTGTTCGCACCAGACCCAATCAAACCCCTCTTTTGCCATACCCAGCGCAATAATAATGTCCACATAATCACGGTCACGCTTAATCACAGGGTCTTT
>CAZQTE010000513.1:0-3950 GCA_964595615.1 uncultured Saprospiraceae bacterium | reverse complement strand
CTTTTGACATCAATCGTGACTTTCTTTTACTTTTTCAATATCGAAAAAGCAAAAGAAACGAGTGTCATTATCATTGAAGAAAACACTGAATCGGCAAGCCCTATTTTGATTAATATCCCAGAGGAAACTTCTTCTTTAGGCTTTTTCTCTAATTATTTTGAGCAGCACTTGCCTTTGATTGTTACGATTTGGTTAGTCGGAATGGGCTTTTTCTTACTGCGCCTTTTGGGCGGTTTTGCTTATGTTCATTATTTAAAAAATAATAAGGTCAGAGCTATTACAGCTTATTGGCAGCAAAAAGCAGATGCGCTTTGCGATAAAATTCCAGTTAAAAAATCAGTCGCTATTCTCGAAAGCACATTAGTTAAAATGCCAATGACAATAGGGTATCTAAAACCCGTCATTCTGCTACCTGTCGGATTAATAAATCACTTGTCCATAGAACAAACCGAAGCTGTATTAGCACATGAATTAGCACACATTGCACGTAAAGATTATCTTTTCAATATTTTGCAATCGGTCATGGAAGTTCTCTTCTATTTTAATCCTGCTGTCTGGTTAATATCTGCTCACATTCGCCGCGAACGCGAAAATTGCTGTGATGACATCGCTGTTCGAGTTTGCGGAAATTCTCTAAATTATGTCAAAGCATTAGTTAGTGTCGAGGAAGTCAGTCAAAAACTTCCACAGCTCGCTATGGCTTTTTCTAACAATAAAAATCACCTACTTATGCGCGTACAACGTATTTTAAAACAACCACAGAAAAAATCTCGTCTCGGCGAAAAATTAATCGCGGCGCTTTTCATTCTCACTACTTTTGGTCTATTTGCTTTTCAACAAAAAGAAGTAGCGACAATGGAAGTTATCACTATAGAAAACGGCAATACAGATTTAGATTTGCCTGTGACTATAGCAGAAGAAGTTGAGGAAGTAGAAGCAACGAAAGCTCTCAAAATTAAAGTTCTTAGTTCTCCAGTAGATACACTTCCGACAGTACCAAATGGTCGTGTTCGCATCAAAACAAATGTGAATGGTAAGAAAATGATGATTGAAACCAAAAATGGCGAAATCGAAGAACTTATGGTTAATAATCGTGTGATTAAACCTGAAGACTATGAGAAATATGAGAAAGAAATCGCTCAATTATTGGAAAATGCAGAAAATATTCCGCCGCCGCCTGCGCCACCAAGTGTGGGAGATATTCCGCCGCCAGCACCTCCAACACCTGATAAGGTAACCGTTCTACAAAAAGACGGAACGTTTTCTACCCGTGAAGAAACACGGGAAGAAATGCGAGAAAGAATAGAGGCAGATAGAGTGAAGCGTAAAACGGAAATGGATGAAAGAATGAATGAGCGTAAAGAGGCGATGAATAAAAGGAAAAAAGAGTTAGATGCAAGAGCGGAGAAACTGCGTCAAGAAATGAAAGAATTAAAGAGTGAAGCAGATGCTCTCCATGCAGTAGCAAAAGAGTCAAGGACATTGGCTGTTAAAAAAAATGATCAAACGGAACGTGTTGAAGAAGAACTGAAAAAAGATGGATTGTACAATAAAGGAGTTTATAAGTTCAAATTAACAAATAAAGAACTTAAAATAAACGGTAAAAAACAATCAAAGGAGATGTACAAAAAGTACAAAGAAATCTGCGAGAGTTTCTACGATGGTGTAGGCGTAGATTACTCTTTTGAAATTCGTCGGACAAAAAATGGAAATAAGCAAACAATTAGTATTGGGGAGCTTAAAGAAGAATAAGCACAAAACTAAAGTTCACTTAAAGAAAACCTATCCTTAATTGGATTTTCTTTTTTCCGTATCATCTGTGTAAATTTGCGATAGTAAAACGCAAGTTTACGCAGGATACTTTTAGATTAAAAAATGGTTCACCGCCAAATCGTTAAAAAGTAACGTGATTTGGCGAAGAAGTTAAATTTTTCAAAACATGAATATCAAACAATCAACTCTACTTATTTTCGCTTTACTTTTAGGTGGAAGTAATATTTTTGCACAAACAGAGACTAAAGAAAAAACTGCTAAAAAAGTGGTTATTGTCAAGAAGACAATGGACGATAATGGAAACGAAACAGTTGAAAAAACGATTTTAGAAGGGGAAGAAGCGGCAAATTTTGATTTAGAGTCTATAGATTTGGGAGAAGGAAAGAAAAAGATTATTAGAATCGAAAAAGACGAAGAAGTAGAAGGCGAGGAACAAGTCAAAAAACAAGTTCGCATCATGAGATTTGATAGCGATGAAGATGAATTAACACCAGAAATGATTGCGAAGCTAAAGAAAGAAGGTATTGACATCGAAAAGATAATGGCTGAGGCAAAAGGTGAAGAAAAGAAAATGAAATGGGTAACAGAAGATGAGGAGGTCATTGAAATCGACGGGGAGGATAAAATGGTATTTATCAATAGTGGAGATGATGAAGTAGAAATTGAGAAGGAAATCATCATAGTCGATAAAGATGGTAAGGAGAAAAAAACAGAGATGCATCTCGTCCGTAAAAAAATGGGCAGCGCATCGGGTAATACACTTGATATCAAATCTTTGAATATCAATGTCGATGGCAATACTTTAACTGTAAACGCTAAAACTACGGCAGCTACAACATCTGTTAGGCTTATGGATACAGAGGGAAAAATGATTCACAAGGAAGACTTGAAGAAATTTGATGGGAGTTTAGACCGTGTTTTTAATTTAGAGAAAGCGGCAGTTGGTCCTGTCTTTTTAGTGATAAAACAAGGAGATAAAGTTTTTTCTGAGCGTATTGTCCGTTAAGATGCTCTTTTATTCACTCAAATTGAGTTTGAACGTAAAGTTAAAAAGCCCTTCACCATATACACGGTGAAGGGCTTTTCTTGTCTTCGAAAAGGACGCTTAAAATTGCGCTTCCATTGTTGTCTCTTGGCTGTAACGCAAGATGTTGTTAATGGCATTTGTAGTAGGAGCGAAAGTTACCTTAGGCAACATTTCTTTCCCCATTTGCAATTCCTCAAATTGAGCGTAAAGCTCATTATCAGAATTCAAAGCTTCAACAATTTGCTCATTTTCAAAAACGGTTGTTTCATTATAAACGAAACGAGTTAAATCATTCAATGTAAAGTTTTGCTTCATGTGGTGCAGATTAAAATTTAAAGGTTAAGAAATAATGCGTAATCAGTAATTGATTTTTTGATAAATCTTATTTCTTTAGTCACAAGAATTATCAGAAAATAAATTTCAAAAAAATGAAAAAAGTAACTTCCCGAGGGGACGAAAATTTACTTTTTTCATCATTTGGCAGCTGCTTTAATCTATTCTTGGGGGCTGCCATTTTATATATTCAAAATACACCTACTAAACAAAAAAGCCAGAACAAATATTGTTCTGGCTCGCATTTTTTTGGAAAAAAGTAAACTTTTTCAGTTTTTTTTCAAAAAAATATCCTTATTTCACTCTAAACCAAGATTGGTTTCTTCCTAAAAGCGAAAAACCAATGTAGCCACGTACAGCTAACTCATCGTTTCCTACCATTTCGAGATTACATTTATATACTTTTCCAGACTCTGGATCCATAATTTTTCCATAACTCCAGTAATCATCATAAGGCTCTAAATCCCATAAGATTTCCATTCCCATTAGTGGTTTTCCCTGTTTGTCGCCAGGACAAGCATCACATACTTTATCTTCTGGTGATAAAAGCAATTTGACAATCTTTGCATAAAGTTTACCGTCTTTTTGGAAAATTTCTAAGTGAGATTTTGCTTCACCACTTACATCATCAATTGTTTTCCAAACACCTACAGGCGTGCTTTGAGCTGTTGCGGATAAAGTCATGAATGCAAGCATGCATAATCCAGCAAAAAATGTTTTCAAGTTCATCTTTTTTTAATTGTATTTGTTCTAAGCAGAAGTACGATTTACGAATCATAACTGACTGATTTTATCGTCTAAGGGTCGTTCTACTTAA
>CAZQTE010000512.1:0-3957 GCA_964595615.1 uncultured Saprospiraceae bacterium | reverse complement strand
CTTATTCACATCATTATGAATAAGCGACTTTTCTTTAGAATGGATTTTGGAATGCAGGGTTTTCTGTGAATTCTGTATCGGTTAGTGTTTTAATGAAATTAAGAAGATCTTCTTTTTGACTTTCACTCAGATTTAAAGGAGCTTGAAGGTCATCGTCTAGATTTGCTGCAAAATGTATTCCTGAGTTATAATGCTCTATGACTTCCTCTAGAGTAGCAAATCTACCATCATGCATATAAGGTGCAGTTAGTTCAATGTTTCTTAAAGTTGGAGCTTTAAATTTTCCAAAATCAGCCTCCATTCCTGTCACTTCACCCAAACCTTTATCGGGATAGTCTGCTAAAGTAGGATAATCATCAAGTCCATTATTGAAAAAATCACCATCTGAGAATAAAACACCTCCATGACAATGGAAACATTCCGCATCGGGGACTCCACTTCCTCCTGTTTCACTACCTAAATCAAAAAACATCTCTTCACCACGCGCCTCACTATCTGTAAATTCATAGTTAAAATCTCTTTCAATTACCCACTTATCATATTTACTATTAGAACTAACCAGAGCACGTTCAAATTGAGCAATAGCTTTTGCTGCTAATAAACTGTCTACTTCAGAAGTATCTTCTATTCCAAATGCCTTTCTAAACATAGTTGGATACTCTTCATCATTTTTCATCATCTCTTCAACGACATCCCAAGTATTGATTAATTCAATGGCATCAGTCACAGGTTGTAAAGCTTGCTCTTCTAATGTCTGAGTACGACCATCCCAAAAGAGTCCTTTCGTAAAATAACCAACATTCACCAAAGACATAGAACTACGTCGCGTCTGTTCACCATCCACACCTGTACTAAATGCTGTTCCATCTGCAAATCCCAACTCTGGCAAATGACAACTGGCACAAGACATCGAATTATCTTTTGATAACCTTACATCATAAAATAATCTACGACCTAATTCAAATCCCTCTTGCGTCATTGGATTATCCTCAGGAATAGGCATCAAAGGAAAATCTGTAGGTTGAATCATTTCATAAGGTGTCGGATTATAAGTAATATCCATTAAATCACCTGGTTCTAATAACACCTCATCATCTTGACAACTCATAGATAGAAATAGAATACTACATAGTAATAAAGAAAGAAGTCTCATCTTTTTATATTTTAGAAAAAATGAGGTTTCAAAACAATTTGAAAACCTCATTTTTTAAAGAAAAAGTTTTTGCTATAAGTAAGGAATGCGAGATTAGCGAATAGAAAAAGCATTTTTAGAATTATCTAATAATTGAAGTACCTCGTCAATATTTTCTAAACTATGCGTTGTTTGAGTTTCGATAACATCATAAACCTCTTCGTCTGCTCCAACAAACATCTTTTCTAAATCAACTACAATCTTCGTCACATTATCACTATCCGCAGTCACAGAAATAGGTGCATTAAGCGTAATGACATTGTATCCTTCGTTTGTTCCAGTATGTAATGAATAGAATTCAAGAGCTTCTGTGTAATCTCCGTTTCCATTTATATCAAAATTACCTTCTATCTTAGAGAAGATAAAACTATTCCACCCATTCCAAAAGTCCTGAGTCAAAGGCTCACCAGCAGTATAATTACTTACAGTTTCTGCTTTATTTAATTCGTTATTTACACCGAAACCGAAACGAATACCAGAATATTCACCAATAGGAATACTCTCATAAGCGCGTGCAGTCCCTTTAATCGCGGCATCTAAAGTCGTTTTATCTGTAAATTCAATTAGTTCCACTTCAGCCAATTCTGTAGCATCACCTGTCCCTTCTTTCAAAAGTACTAAGTCAGTAATGAGAAACTGAAATTTTTTCACATTAAAAGTATTGCCAAATTCTGGATAAGAGTAGTCTTCAGAGAAAATCACCAACGGACTATTTTGATATTCGGCAACAAAGTTGACTTCAACTCTCGCTGTTTTATCCTCATCTATAACAGGGTCTGGCTTACAAGAAACCATAAGTAAAATAGCAAAAGCGAAAGTGGTAAGAAGTATATTTTTCATGAATATATTTTTTGAAGAAAATTAGAAACAGTAAAACTTCCTCAATATACAGCAAAAATCGGGCTGATATTAAATTAATAGAACAGCAATCCACTTCTATCTGTTGCCAAAAATACGGTCAATTTTGATCTAAACTATCTAAAGTAAACACATTTGGCAGATTACTGACAATATTCTGTATAAAATTATCTTCGACCGTCATTGAGTCAAAGACTATATTTTCAAATAGTCGGTCATAGCGAACAGTCATACGTAATGTCGCATCGAATCCCGTTACAAGTGCAAAAGGGTCTGAATTTAAAGTAATCTCAACAGGTTCGAAGATGCGAACAACTGTACTATCTGGCTGCACAGGGTCGTCCTTTCCTAAAAAGAAAACATATTTCTGAGGAATATAGCCGTAGTCCTCTTCGTAATTGATAGAGTCGGGAACAAATGCACTACCTACTGGTGCAATATCAGGATTAGTGTTAAATAACTCTGATTGTAAACCTACTCTAAATTTCAAACCTTCAAAAGTATTAGCTTCATCAAATTCTCCTAGAGTATAATTAGACGAAGCTGCATCAAACAAGAAAACATCATCAACAATCGTAATAGAATCTGGGTCGTCTCCTTCTAAATCTATTGTCAATTGGTCGTTGACTTGTACCTCTACCCCATCCATATCAACTAGACGAAAATCAGAGAAATAGCATTTTATTTTTTGAAAAGAAAAAGTATCTGTTAATGATGCAGGTAGAATGTATGAAGTGTTATAGTTGAAATTAATAACTGTGTCTACACCTCCTACGCGTTGCTCTATCTTGTGACTAAATTGCATTTTTAATTCTGGCAATTGACAACAATCATCTTCACAATCTTCGTCTGCAGTGACGTCATAATTGGTCGCATTAATATCGCGGCAGCCTTGAGTAGGCTGATTACAAGATGGAAAAAGAAATAATGTAAATATAAGGAAGAGAAAACTTAGATTATGGAATTGTTGATTGGTTGATTGGTTTGTTATGTTAATTTTTTGAGATTTAATCAACATAACCAACCAATCAAAACCGTAAGCAATACGATTAAGCGTTTCGCATTTTTTTGTCATAGTCTTTATACAATTTTTCTACAGTGCGTTTTACTTGCACACTAAATTCTTTGGTCATTATCCAATTATAATAATTTTTGTCATTATATAAAACCTCTGCAGCAGGTTGGTTTTGATATTTGCCAAAGTTAAAAACAATTACACCATTATGATCATATTTCAAGCGTTGTGTCACATCTACATGACGTAAGTCATTGGTAAATTCGTGAACAGCTTGCATATCATTCTGGATAGGTTTTTCAATAATATTGCCATCTCCATCTTCAAAATCTCTATCTGCATACATCTCTAATTGACCTTTAAAAACATTGATTGTCGCATAGACATCCGCCATGGCATCATGTGCATTTTCCATGCGTTTTCCTGTATAAAATTTCACAGCAGCAGAGAGTGTCCGTGGTTCCATTTTATAGAAAATGCGTGCCATATCTAATAAACGACGATTAGACACATCAAAGTCTAATCCTGCTCTATCAAATTCTTCCATTAACATAGGTACATCAAAACGGTTAGAATTGTAACCCGCTAAATCGGCATCGCCAATGAAATCGTATATTTTTTGTGCAACTTGAGGAAAGGTAGGTTTGTTTGCTACGTCCTGTGGCGTAATGCCGTGGACTCCCATCGCTTCTTCTGATATTATCATAGAAGGATTAATCAGCATTTCAAGTTCGACAGGTTCACTGCCGTCTTTGGGGTATTTAATTAAAGCAATTTGAATGATGCGATCACGCATTACGTTCAAACCTGTTGCTTCTAAATCAAAAAAAATCAAATCTTTGTCCAGGTTAAATGTCATGTTTTCTCATTTTAAAACTATCTTCATTTGGTG
>CAZQTE010000511.1:0-3971 GCA_964595615.1 uncultured Saprospiraceae bacterium | reverse complement strand
AATCTATTTGATTGTTGTGATAGCGTTTTACTACGGAGGTTAACATTTCTGAAAATTTTTTTCCCTGTACTAAGTTTTTAGATTTTCGGACGCGAACTTCATCACTTAGCAATTTTTTGAGCAACTCGAAAGCAACATTCTTTTGTTGCATATTTTTTACTTCCAATAAAAACTCATCGGATAGAATACTTACAGAAGGGGCTTCTATTCCTGCGGCTTCAAAAACATCAATGATGCCATCGCTCGACAAAGCATCATCTAATGATTTGTTTGATGGCTGTTTCTACTTCATAATCCGATTTTACGCCGCTACCCGAAAACTTGTTAATTCTTGCTTTAACCGCTTGAAAAAAAGCAATGCCATCCTTTAAAGCTATTGCGTCTGGACTTGGTATAGACATCGCAAAAAGCTTCGATAGCACCGTCACTTCTTTTATAAAGCGTTCTTTTAGCTGCTGACTTGCCAGGATAAAGTTTTGAGCACCTAATAACACTTGTAGCTTTTGAGCAGTATCTACTTTGAAATACGCTTGAAAATCAAAACCATGAAACATCTGTTCGATGATTTCAAATTTCTCTATCATTCCTGCAATGGCTTCTTTGATGTCAACCACTGGCGCACCCTCTCCCCCACTCTGCAAATAAGTCACCATAGCGTTTCTAAGGTCTTGACCGATGCCGATATAATCGACAATCAATCCGCCTGGTTTGTCTTTATACACGCGATTGACGCGGGCGATGGCTTGCATCAAATTAGCACCCTGCATTTTTTTATCGACATATAAGGTGTGCAGACTTGGCGCATCAAATCCCGTAAGCCACATATCCCGAACGATGACTAATTTTAATTCATCATTCGCGTCTTTCATTCTGGTGGCTAAATCTTTTCGTTGCTTCTTGGTGGTATGGTGCGGTTGTAAAATTTGCTCATCATCTGACGCACTGGTCATGATGACTTTGATAATTCCTTTGTCTTTGTCCTCGTGATGCCACGCTGGTCTTAGCGCAACGATAGCATGGTAGAGCTTGGCGCAAATCTTTCGGGTCATCCCCACAATCATCGCTTTTCCTTCAAATACGGTTTGCCTTGCTTCGAAATGTTCGACAATATCTTTCGCAATATCTCTGATTCTATCCTCATGCCCGACTACCGCATCTATCGTTGCTGTTCGTTTTTTTGCTTTTTCAAGTTGTTCTTCGGTAGCATCCGAAATGGCATTGATTTCCTGGTCAATGCTGTTGACGGACGCTTCGTTGAGTTTTACTTTGATAAGTCGGGCTTCGTAGCTTATCGGAACCGTTGCGCCATCATCTACCGCTTGCTTGATGTCGTACACATCTATATACTTTCCAAATACCGCTGGCGTAGATTTGTCTTCTTTTTCGATGGGCGTACCCGTGAATCCAATGTAGGAAGCATTCGGTAAGGCATCCCGCAAATACTTGGCGTTGCCATAGCGAATTTCTGAACCTGCTTCGGTATCTACGATTCTACCTGTAAATCCATATTGGCTTCGGTGCGCTTCGTCGGCGACTACGACGATATTGGTCCGCTCGGATAAGGTATCATAGACATTGCCTGCTTCGGGCGAAAACTTTTGGATGGTGGTAAAAATGACGCCACCGCCAGATACTTTTAATAATTCTTTGAGGTGTTCTCGATTGTCGGCTTGTACGGGAGTTTGTCGGAGTAAGCCGATACAGTTGCCAAATGTGCCGAAGAGTTGGTCGTCCAAATCATTTCTATCGGTCAACATCACGATGGTTGGATTTTCCATCTGTGGATGCGTGATGATGTTTTTTAAATGGAAAAAGAACGAGCTAGAATGGGTAGATTATTTTTTACCAATTCCCCCAAAGCGAGAATCGCTGTAAATATAGAGAAACATTACGGAAATGCAAATGTATTGTGATGGTATTTAGGGAATGGTGGGCGCATGAGTGGAAGCGGTAGATGCATTTAAGCTTATAAATCCCGTGGATTAAAATTTAAAGAAGGAGACAATTGCAAATTTTCTCCCTCCAATAAAAAGTAGTGGAAGTTGTGTAAATAATTAACTGGTGTTACGCATCTGCTTACTTGAGCCAACAAAAAATAAGAATCATTATATGAGGATTAGAAGAACTCAAAATACAGTTCATTCTCTAATTTTTGTCCGTCCGCACCACGGGGTTTCTAGTTATAGAGACAATGAGCTAAAGATGTTCGCCACGAAATATACAAAATGTGCAATATCAGTTGATAATTGATTTTAAACCCATTAAATTTAATGGGTTTTAACTAATTTGGTGATTTATTAGACTTCTATGGCACTCTAAAAGCATAAAACAACACATTTCGTAAGCAAAAAAAGGAAAACCCATTAAATTTAATGGGTTTACTTTTCGGGCGAGCTCCCAAGTCTCTTGTTCATATCCGCTCTTATATCATTAAGTGCAGGATGATTAATTAAAATATCCATGTGTTGAATCGCTGCCTGATTGAGCCGCACGAGTCGCTCGTCCTGGCTTAATCCTTCTTTTATCAGTTCCGCATTGAGTACTTCGATATTGGCCAAAACTTGTAATTGTTCGACACTACAATGGTCTCGGATATTGCCCTTTTTCTCTGGGTTGGCTTTTTTCCATTGATTGGCAGTCATGCCAAAAAGCGCAACGTTCAGCACATCTGCTTCGCTCGCCATATAGATGCCTTCACGCTTAGTGTTCCAGTCAATAACAGGCACTAAAAAACGACGGATGGCATCGGTTTGAATGTAATAATTGGCTTTGGTCATGATGCGTTTGACGTTCCACTCACTACGCAATCGGAGTGCTTCTTCTTCCTTCAGTCGATTGAATTCTTTGATGAGATAAACATAAAAAGTAGGACTGAGGTAAGAGCAAAACTGAATAGCAATATCCATGTGGGCGTAAGTTCCACCACCTCTACCCTGCCGGCTGACAATACCGATGGCGTCAGTTTGTCCCACCCATTCTTTGACAGAAATCGTGTAGGCAGCGGCGGTAGATTCGAGTTTAATCTTATTGAAAATGATGGAATTGAAATCATCATTATGTAGTTCTTCCCAAGTTCCCAAAAAATCAATAACAGAACTACTCCGCATCCAGTTTTGTAGAATAGAGTCGGGTCTTTTGCCTGTACTTTTGGCAATATCGGTCAAGGAAACGTAATTGCTGCGGTCTTCAATGTAGAAACTGATTTCCTGCCCTTTGATGGTTATTTTTTGTCGTTTCGCCATAGCTGATTGCCTAAATTTTTAATGCTGAAATTTATTTACAAGCTAAATAATTAAGAGTATGTCTAGTTTTATACGAACTAAAAATCAATGATTTAGGGTTTTGACGAAGTATCAAAGAAAGAGTTTAGCAAGCTAAACGACTGATTTGATTCAAAGTCAAGTTTTTAAATGCTTGGTTTTCAGGAAGTATAAAAACTAGACATGCTCTTAATTGATATGCTGTTTTGATGATGTTGTTCTGAGTGGTGAGATGTGCATTTTCTCAGGGGTAAAGGTAGGGCTTTTTGGACGAAAATTAATGTCCTGCTTATATTTAAGGAATAAACAAATCATTAACTAAACAGTTAAACTCGTCCTTTTTCCGCCTAAGAAACTTAAAAAATAAGTCCGTAGCTGTGCTATTACACTGTGTAACAAAAGTCATTCTGTATTTAAAACAAAAGGAGTTTGAGGATGAAAAATGATTTTGCAAAAACCGTTTTGCTGCCTTAACACCCTACCGCCCCGCGCCGCAGGCGCGAGGGAGTGAGGAGTTTGAAGCTCGAAAATCTTGCGATTTTCTCTCTTCTCATAATTTGAAGAAACTTTTTACACAGTGTATTAAGTGCCGTGAATGGTTAATTTTATAGTGTACTTTTGTGCTTTTATGTTTTTATGTCATTTCATGAGAAATATTATAGCTGTACTTTTAGCGTTTTAATAAAACAACGATTCTTTTCAAAGTGTTGG
>CAZQTE010000510.1:0-3976 GCA_964595615.1 uncultured Saprospiraceae bacterium | reverse complement strand
AAGCGGAAAATTGTCCTGTTCTAATATTGTAAATAATTGTGTCCGAGTACTTATAGTTACAACTTCAATACAAAACGACACAACTTTCACATGAAAAAAGTATTTAAATTCGCTTTTCGTCTTTTCCTTTTGACAAGTTTGATTATTCTTGCAATAATGCTTTACAACGCTTTCACATCAGATAGCAAACAAATAATAAGCAATCCTGCTGAAAAAATTATAGTCGAGGATAAAGTTCTAAACAATTTGGCAAGTGCAATACAACTTCCTACTGTATCTGCAGGAGTAATCGACAGCACTGCATTTAAAAATTTAGATACTCTACTACAAAAAACATATCCTCTAATCGATAGCCTACTAGAACGAGAAGTCGTAAACGATTTTAGTTATATATATAAATGGTCTGGACTAAACCCTCGATTAAAACCTATTTTAATGCTGGCACATACAGATGTTGTACCAGTAGAGAGCAGTTCTAAAGATAAGTGGACAGTTCCTCCATTCAGCGGAAAAATACAAGACGGATACTTATGGGGGCGTGGAGCTTTAGATGATAAATTAGAAATTTTTTCAATGTTCGAAGCAGTAGAAATGTTGCTAAATGAAGATTATAATCCAGAGCGTACTATCTATTTTGCATTTGGACAAGATGAAGAAGTTGGAGGTAAAAAAGGAGCTATTCCTATGGCTAAAATATTCGAAGAGCGGAATATCACTTTCGAATATATCTTGGACGAAGGTTCTATTATTTTAGAAAAAGCACTAGATGGTTTAGATGAGCCATTAGCAATGATTGGCATCACAGAGAAAGGGTATACTACTCTCACCATCACAGCCTTATTAGAAGAAGGTGGACACTCTTCTATGCCGCCAAACGAAACGGCGGTTGGTGTTCTTTCAAAAGCAGTAGTAAGTTTACAAGAGAATCCTTTCCCTTTAAAAGTAGACGGAGCGACAGAGCTCTTTTTCGAGTATATAGCTCCAGAAAGTGCTTTTTTACAAAAAATGCTTTTCACTAATTTATGGCTAACCGAAGGTTTAATCACTTCTCAACTCGAAAAAGATAATACTTCAGCAGCAATCTTAAGGACAACTACAGCTCCGACGATGCTAAGAGGCGGGATTAAAGATAACATTTTGCCAACTCGTGCTTCTGCCAAGGTGAATTTTCGCATTATTCCTGGCGAAACCATCCAAACTGTAGCAGCGCGTGTACGAGAAGTGATTAATGACGAACGTATTATTGTAGAAATAGAGAAAGAAGAAATATCGTCTAATCCACCACCAATATCACCAACCGAAAACTTTGGTTTTCAAGTTATTCAAAAAACAGTTGGAGAGATTTTTCCAGACGTAGTTGTTGCTCCTTCTTTAGTTATTGCTGCTACAGATGCACGTCATTATACAGGTCTTTCAAAAAATATTTATCGCTTTTCACCCATTACTATCACACGAGCAGATTTAAAAACGATACACGGTATTGATGAAAAAATATCAACTGAAGGTTATAAAGATATGGTAAGATTTTACCGCAATTTATTTTTGAATAGTTGTCGATAAAAAAGATGATATAAAAATAAGAAAACCCGACGTGTAATACACGTCGGGTTTTCTTATTAGCTTTTATTTAGTCCTATTTAAAAGGATCACTAAACTTCGTTTCAGCAATGAATTCATAATCTGTCAAAGTTTTTAAGAATGCGACTAAGGCTTCTTTCTCTGTATCAGAAAAATTCATTTGTCTTGGCGTTCCGTCAAAGTTTGCTCTCAACTCATGATCCAAGTTTGGATGTGCTTTAATATTGTCACTATAATGGTCAACAACTTCTTCTAAAGTAGCAAAACGACCATCGTGCATGTATGGTGCAGTCAATTCAATATTACGCAATACTGGCACTTTAAATACACCTTTGTCAAAATTAGATTGCGTTATTTCATAACGACCTTTATCTTCATAAACAAGGTCTAAACCATTGTTTGCTGTTGCTCTATTAAGACGAACTAAATCATTTCCATGACAGTTAGAACAATTAACGGCATATAATTGTCTACCTTCATTTTCTTGAGCTGTGAAATTTGGTAAATCACCAAATGAATTTCCATTATTTTGAATTACTCCTTGATCAAATTTCGAATTAGCAGAAACCATAGAGTTTATAAACTCTTCTAATGCATCTGTAATACGATTTTCTGTAATACTATTATCACCGTAAGCTTTAGTGAATAATACATCATAGTAATCTACAGTTTCAAGTTTTGGTACTAAGTCAGAAAAACTCATTCCCATTTCAATATTATCTTGAATTGTCAAGCTAGACTGCTCTTTAATAGTTTCTGCACGTTCATCCCAAAAGAATAATGGACGAGGTCCACCTGGATTTTCGTAAGATGCTTCAAAACTAACAACAGCACCAAGTGCTAGAGAGTTACGCTTTGTATGCTCATCGTCGAAACCTTTACTAAAGGCAACATCATCAGAAAATGCTAGTGATTGTGCGTGACAAGAAGAACAGTTCACCGCATCATTTCTAGATAACTTGTTATCATAAAATAACACACGTCCCAAAAGAGCTTTGTGATTATCAATTGTTGATGTATTTGCACCTTGGCTAGACATATGACTCGGCAAATTAATTGAGTAGTCAACTAATTCATCATTGAGTTTTAGTGACCTTTGCAGCGTTTGCAATTGGTCTTGCGTATAAACGACAGTTACAACTTCTCCTCCATCTGTCAGACAAGAAGAAAATAGAACTATGCAAGAAAGTAAAAGTGTAAAAAGGTTTACGGCTTTCATATTGAATTTAATTTTTAATGGGTGACAAAAATTATATTTGGTACTCAATAGTTTTGTCAATTCAATGTAAAGATATGATATAAAAACATTTATTGCTGAATTCTATTTTGGTTTGGCAAAATTTTAACAAAAAAGCGGCAATTAAATTAATAATTGCCGCTTTTCTTACTTTTCATTGCGTGTTTTAGTTACCCGCCTTTGCTGTAGATTGATAAAATACAGGAAAAGCTGCTCCAGTATAGTGGTGATATTTCACATTTGACACTAATGGAAATTTGTAATTATTCATAAAACTTGCTAGAAATGCATTCATTTCATCTAAATCCAAATTTTTAGAATTAGGACGTAAATAGTAAGCAATATGTTCAATAGAGCCGTCATTAGCCCAAAAGAAATGGAACCATGCTTTTACTCCATCTAAATCGTATTCGATTTGTTTAGAATAAGCTTCCATTTCCTCCATCATACTCATCCACTTTTTAAAAGCAGTATTCATATCGCTTTCGCAAGCCATTAACAAATCACTTTCATACGACATTGTCAATGCTTCGAATGCCTCTTCATGTTGTCCTATTAGAAATACCTTTGGTAATTGACCGTCGTCATTTAATGAGGTACTACCGCTTTGTGCTGTCATTGAAAATGAAGCCAACATAAAACACAAAGAAAAAGTAATTGATTTTACTATAGTTTTCATATCTTAAATTTTGTGTATGTTTACAAAGCATAAAAAGTAAATCGAGAGTACAGCTTACGAACTTTTAATACTTTATTTATTTATTTTGACAAATCCTAAAAGTTAGAAATTTCTCAAAAGATATTTATTTATACAAGATTATACAACCTTATTTTTGCTAACTGGATGCGAAAACTTGACTTGTTCAAACAAGTTTTCTTGAAAATAGTTTTGAAATATTGGCTCTATGCCAAATCATGTAAAAGTGACATGAGAAAAACTAAAATTTAAGTTATTACTTGATTTTAGTCTTTTGTTTTTTTCTTGTCACACGATTTGGCGGAGAACGAAAATGTTAAGCACAAGGTTAACAAAACAAAAACTATTCCCATGACGTGCATTTAAGTAGGTTTACATATTTATTTCAACATTAAAATAGGACTATTTTCCGCTTAATTTCACTTTGAAAATCCTTAAAGACCGTAGGGTATTGGCGGTTTTCA
>CAZQTE010000509.1:0-3985 GCA_964595615.1 uncultured Saprospiraceae bacterium | reverse complement strand
CATAATTACCTAGCTCTAGAAAAACTCAGACAGCCGAAAGATATTGATATAAAATTTGAAGTAGAAGGCAATGTAAGTCATCAAATGATTGCACCGCTGATGTTTATTCCTTTTTTGGAAAACAGCTTCAAACACGGATTAACAAACAACCTTTCAGACGGTTTTGTCCATATCTATTTAAATGTAGAAGGAGAGAATGTTAAACTACGTATAGAAAACAGCAAACCCGAAAAATTGCCCGTACGTGATCCAAAACGGAAATCAGGAGGCATTGGTCTGGTAAATGTCAAGCGTCGTCTGAATTTATTGTATCCTGAACAATATTCACTTAATATTGAGGACAATCCAAAGAGCTACGCCATAGAGTTAGGATTAAAGTTGTAATTCATATAGTTTTAAAGTTGCCGTCCTACTTGTTTAAGCAACTCTAAAATCATACAACTTTCAAAATTCAAAACTTTAAACTCTACAACTTTACAAATTAAAACTTTTGAAAATGAACGCAATTATCGTCGATGACGAACCTTTAGCAAGAGATGTATTAGAAACCTATTTAGAACGTATGCCAGATGTTAATTTGGTAGCGACTTGTAGCAATGCTTTTGAGGCAAATCAAGCATTAAAAGACAATCAAGTTGACTTAATGTTCTTAGACATTCAGATGCCACAATTAACGGGCATGGATTTCTTGCGCACTTTGCAAAATCCACCTATGGTGATTTTCACAACTGCATATTCTGAATATGCCATTGAAGGTTTTGAGTTAGATGCTCTAGATTATTTGTTGAAACCAATTTCATTTGACCGCTTTGTAAAAGCAGTTAATCGTGCAAAAGAACAGAAAAATCTACAGACTGGAGGGACAACAGAGACGACAAGTACTGCCGATGATAGTGGGTCGTCAGAAAACAATTTAGAGGAAGATTTTATTTTTGTAAAGGCGGATAAGAAATTAATTAAGGTCAATTATGATGACATTCTATACATCGAAGGGTTGAAGGATTATGTCATTATTCGTTGTAATGAAAGCCGTGTCATCACTCTACAGACTATGAAAAGTCTAGAAGCACGCCTACCTTCTAAGATTTTCAAGCGTATTCATCGTTCGTATATAATCAATATGTCTAAAGTGGAAGCAGTCATGGGTAATATGATTGAAATCACTGAAAAAGGGGCGAAAAAACATTTGCCAATTGGAAAGAACTACCGTGAGGAATTGCAGGGTATGGTGAATAAAAACCGTCTTTAGAGTTGAGGGTTGTGTGTTGAGAGTTTTGACACACAATCCATAACTCTTTCTACACGAAGCCTATACTTTTCTTTGAGAGTGCGCCACTATCTTTGCGTAATGCCGCCATTCTAATCGCAGATTGTGCCGCTTCTATTCCTTTATTTCCATGTTTTCCGCCTGCACGGTCGAGTGCTTGTTGATGCGTATTTGGCGTCAATAAACCAAATAAAAAAGCACGTCCTGTTGCCACGCTTAGATTGGTTAATCCTTGTGCTACAGACATATTAATGTACTCATTATGAGGCGTTTCACCTGTGATAACACAGCCTAAACAGATAACTGCATCTGCTTTGTGTTTATTCACCATCATCCGTGCACCAGCTGTTAATTCAAACGCGCCAGGTACTTGTATGATGTGTATATTTTCTGCCTTTGCACCATGTTTGATGAGCGTATCGTACGCGCCTTCATAAAGAGGATAAGTGATGTCATTATGATAGTCAGAAACAACGATACCGAAACTCATTTCGGATGCGTCAGGCATATTGTCTGCGTTGTAGTCAGATAGATTTTTGAGTGCGCTTGCCATGAAAAAAAGATTGTAGGGTTGAAATAGTTGTAGCACAACGGTGAAAACAATGAATACGATAATACAGAGTATTAGATAAAAAAGGTGAGAGGTGTCAGGCGAGAGGTGAGAGATTAAGCTTTCGCTAACCGAACTCTCACCTCTCGCCTCGCCCCTCTCTCAAAAAATTAAACAGCGAGAAGTGATTTTGATTATCAATCCGCACTTTCCACCATAGTGCCAAAGTTGTAGAGTAGTAAAGGTTTTAAGCACTTAAAAGTTGTGTAAATTTTAATATTTTATACTTTCTATTTATTTAAAACGTATCGCCTTTACAGGACTTATCCGGGAAACCAAGAAAGAAGGAATAATTAGTACCAAGATGGTCATAACCAAAGTTCCGACATTAATCCCTAGTACCATCCACCAATTAACGCTAATCGGCGCATAAGAAAGGTAATAATCTGCCTCTGAGAGTTTGACGAAACGAAAAGTATCTTGCAACCAACAAAGTCCTAAGCCAATCAAATTCCCCCAGAACAAGCCCACGAGAACGATAAATGCAGCGTAGTAGAGGAAGATTTTACGGATACTATAATTCGTGCCACCTAATGCTTTGAGCGTCCCAATCATGTTTGTACGTTCCAAAATGAGAATTAATAATGCAGTCACCATATTAATAATACTAACGACTAACATGAGTGCAATTATCACATACTGATTGATATCTTGTAGTTCTAACCATTCAAAGATAGGAGGAAATTTTTCTCTTATATTTTCAGCATAAAGATTGTTTGGAAGGCGTTCTAGATAGATAAATTCAGTCATTGGGTCAAGGTCGCGCAAGTCATCTATGAAGACTTCAAAACCTCCGACCTCAGTATCTTTCCACTTTAAAAGTTGTTGTATTTTGCGAATATCAACTAAGGCAAAACGACGGTCGTATTCTTCTAAACCTGTTTTATAAATCCCTTTTACGATGAATTGACGCTTGATTTGTTCGTTTTTTTGCACAAAGTGAAAGACAAATTTATCTCCTAAACTCAAATTCAATCGGTCAGCAGTCTGACGGGATACAATAATGTCTTTCGATGCTTTCTCGGCATAAAAGTCAATAAATTCACCTTCTTCCAGATAATCTTGGATAAATTTAGAGTCAAAATCCTTTCCGATTCCCTTTAAAACAATCCCTTCAATATCAGTTTTTGTCTTGATAATACCTGGACTAAGTGCAAAAGTTTGGATGTGTCGAATACCGCCGTGCGATTTCGTTTCCACAAACTCTAAATGATCACCACCAAGTTTCTCCGTCAGATAGGTAACGCTGCTCAAAGTATCAAGTGAAGGATAAAAAGTCTGGTTAATATCAATAGGTTCATTGTCTAAGACGCCACTATTGATATTATTATCAGTAATATGAATATGTCCCCAAAAACCAAAAATCTTTTCGCTTATCTCCTTTTTGAATCCAAAAATTAAAGCACTCGTGATTATCATCACAGCTACACTCAAAGTCACTGCTGCAATAGCAATGCGAATGATAAGACGCGAAAAGGACTGTTTGCCTCCTCTTGCCACTTTTCGTGCGATAAAGTATTCTAAATTCATTGGCGCGAAGATAGGAAAGAATAGGTTTGGATGGTTAGAAATTTTGGAATTGTTTATTGGGTTTAAGCTTTGTAATGAATACCAAGGGTCATTTTAACAAGTTTTAAGAGCATTTAACAAAAGATTACAAATGACTTTTCGCTCAAATGTAGATTTTGCATTTATCATTGCTGCATAATTTAGAACACATCCATTTCAAAATAGATTTCCAATGAAAAAAATCTTATTCTTTGCAACATTTTTCGCTTTAAGCATTTCATTATCAGCACAATACGCCATGGGATTAGTTCCAAGACTTAGCCCAGATGCAGGCGTCTATAAGAAGATTGGTTATACTGAAATTGACATAAAATATGGAGCACCCTCCGTTGGAGAAAGAATAATCCTAGGCGAATTAATTCCCTTCGAAAAAGTTTGGCGTGCTGGTGCGAATAATGCAACGACCATCGAATTTAGTACAGATGTTCAGATAGAAAATCAAAACTTAAAAGCTGGGAAATATGCCTTTTTCGTTTTGGCGCATGAAGACAAAGATTGGGAAGTGATTTTCAGTAAAAAAGTAGCACAATGGTGTTCTT
>CAZQTE010000508.1:0-4027 GCA_964595615.1 uncultured Saprospiraceae bacterium | reverse complement strand
TCCTCTTTCGGTAAGGAATTAGCGTCATTTGTATCAGCAGATAATAGTTCTTGTTCACCAGTATTCGGGTCAAAGATGACGACATCTTTATCTAAAGTACCCAACCAATATTTACCATCTTTCTCGGCAATTGACCAGATGACATTATCACCGATATTGTAGTGTTGAAATGTATTTTGCTGTGGGTCGTAAATATCTAATCCACCACGAAAAACGCCCAAGAGTAAACGATTTTGACTGTCTTCATAAATGGTTTTGACTACATTTCCACTGAGAGAATTCGGATTATTGGGTTCATTTTTGAAGTTTTTGAAAGTGTAAGTGCCATTTTCTCTAACTAATTTACTCAAACCACCGCCGTCTGTGCCTATCCATATCGTACTATCTCGCGTTTGATAAACCGACAAAACAGAACTGTATTCTGCCTTAGTCTCTCCCCATAAACCTGGACGCAAAAACTCAAACCAAATCTTCTGATTTTTGATGATGTTTAAACCTCCATTATAAGTTCCAATCCAAATATCCCCCGTCCGGTCTTTGAGAAAGCAAACCAATGCTTTACTATTCAGCGTATTTCTACCTCCGCCACTGTTATAAACGGACATTTTATCATTTTTCTCATCATAAATATTCATTCCATCTCCGTCTAAAGCGATGTAAATGAGTCCGTCATCCCCTCGCAAAACATCAAGAACTGCATTTGAACTCAAACTATTTTCTCCTGTATCTGCACTAAATCGTCGATAATCTAAAGTTTGTGTATCAATACGATACAATCCTCCACCTTCTACCGTCAACCAGATATACGCATCTTCCACTAATATCTTCTTGCGATAGCCACTCATATTATCGCGATTGGGTAGCAAATCATGACTTAAGGTAAATTTGCCATTTGCTTGCAGATAATTCAGTCCTGGACCTGCCGCAGCGACCCACATTTTACCATAATTATCCATTTTCACATCAAAGACTCTATCATCAGAGAGTCCACTATTTTCTGCGGTAAAATGTTGACTTTGACTGTTTGCTGGATTGTATTTAATCACTCCCCCACCCAATGTTCCGATTAAAATATTGGCTTCCTCATCTTCGGAAATGCTCGTTATTTCGTATTCTTTTATCTCTGAAAAGGCAGTATTTCCATGTAGATTTTCAAAGTAATCCTTTCCTGATTTTCGTACATTCAAACCTTCTCGTTCTGTTCCCACCCATAGGTTTCCTGCTTTATCTTCATAAATTTCGGAAATCTTACGCCCTTTAAACTCCTGATTATCAATACCTTTCGCTTTGGAGACATAAATTTCAAAAGTATATCCGTCGTACTTTGCTAAACCATTCTGAGTGCCAACCCAAATATAACCATCACTATCTTGTAAGACACAAAAAACGGTATTGTGCGGTAAGCCGTCACTTATCGTTAAATGGTCAACTTGTCCAAAACTGGGGAGTTTTAGAAGCAAGAAGAAGAGTATGATTTTAATTTTTAGTAACATGATTTTGAAGTACGAAGTACGATTTACGAAGTACGACGATTTTGATTTGTACAGTTTACGATTTGCGAAGTATGACTATTTTAGCTTGTACGATTTGCGAAGCATAACCAACTATCTTTTACATTTGACTTGACATCTATGCTTTTAATTCTTAGCTGTACTCGAACGCATTGAACAAGTAAGGGCGGTCGTACTTCGTAATTCGTATATCGTACTTCCTCCTATCTCATTTCTGGCAAAGTCCACTTTCGTCGTACCGCTAAAATACGAATGATAATGATAAAAACAATCGTAATCAGCATTGCAACATTGTATTCTAAACTCATTTTTCGTAGAACTAAATACAAAATAGCGCCCGTCAAACAGGCCGTCGCATAAATCGTCCCACGAAAAATCAAAGGAACGACATTACACAAAACATCGCGCACCACACCACCAAAACATGCAGAAACTGTCCCCATAATTACTGCAACCGCAGGATGTAAGCCCAATGATAAGGTCTTCTCCAATCCCAAAATTGTAAACAATCCAATACCTATGGCATCAAACATAAACATCGTTCTGCGCAACTTTTGGATATGCTTACTAAAGAAAAAACTAATCGGAACGGTGATGCCAATAATGAGCAAATAATTAGTGTCTAACATCCAGCCGACTGGCGTGCTTCCTATCAACATATCGCGCAGCGTTCCTCCACCAACTGCCGTGACAAAGGCAATGACTGCTGCGCCAAAAACATCAAATTTCTGTTTTGTCGCAGTCAAAACGCCACTAATGGCAAAAACGAATGTACCGATAAGGTCTATGGCGTAGATGAAATTCATTTATAAGAATTAATTTTGAATGAGGAATTTTGAATTTTGAATGAGCAAAGGGATTTTTCTAACTTTGTGCAAATGTAGGTTTGAAATGTGAATTTTCATCATTAAACCACCTTCTTATATTTCAATAAAACAGAATGAGCGAAATAATATTTACAGTTGCTAAAAATGATGAAGATTTAAGGCAAATTTTAGCTTTGCAAAAGTTAAATTACAAAGCTTACATTTCTACAGAAGAGGCTGTTAGTCAAGGTTTTGTATCGATTGAACATGATTTTTCTTTATTGAAAGATATGAATGCTGATTATCCACATATTATTGCAAAATTTGGTGGACAAGTTGTTGGCTATACCTTAGTTATGCTGCGTAAATTCGGAGATAAAGTTGACGTTTTATCACCGATGTTTGAACGGATTAATGTCTTGGATTGGAAAGGAAAATCTATGACTGATAGTTCTTACTTTATCATGGGTCAAGTCTGTGTGGCAAAGGATTTTCGAGGAAGAGGTGTTTTTTCGGGCTTGTATGCGGAGATGAAAAAAAGAATGAAAGGTAATTTTGATTATTTGGTCACGGAAGTTGCTTCGCGTAATACACGTTCGATGCGCGCACACAAGAAGGTGGGATTTGAACTCATGTTGAATTATGCTGTTGAAGGGGATGAAGAATGGAATATTGTTGTTCTTGAACTATAAAATAGGCAGCAAACTTTACAACTCTACAAGCTTTACAACTTTTCTAAATGATTAGATTAAAATACTTTCTCGGCGTCCTAATGGGCATTCCTTGCTTGCCTTTGATTATTCGAGACGGAAAGCGTATTCGTTCGAGTGTCCCTAGTTTGCCAGAGGCGGAAAATCCTACGGGCGTAGTGGGGAAATCTACACGTCAGATTAATCTATTGGCTTTTGGGGAGAGTACCTTGGCGGGAGTTGGGATTAAAGACCAAAAAGACGGGGCGACTTGTAGTATTGCAAAGGTTTTGGCGGAAGGATTTGATGCGGAGGTGCACTGGAAAGTTATGGCGCGGAGTGGTTATACAATGAAGCAGGTAACGAATAAGATTTTGCCGAAAATGGATGGTTTTCAGCCGGATATTATTGTCACTGCTATGGGTGGAAATGATGCTTTTCAGGCGAATATGCCAACTAAGTTTGCAGCTGCTGCGGCTGAATTTATTGAAAAACTACAGGCAAAATATTCTGGCGTTCCTATCGTTTTTATGAATATGCCACCGATTAAAGATTTTCCTGCTTTTACGCCTTTGGTTAAGTTTTTTATTGGCAATTTGGTTGAATTGCATGGTCAAGCATTGGATAAAACTATCCGAAAGTACGATAATGTATTCTATATTTCTGACATCATTACTTTTCGAGATTGGATAAATAAAACGGATAAGTCGCTGACTGTCAATGATTTTTTTAGTGACGGAGTGCATCCTTCGGGTTTAACTTATCAACTTTGGGGCAAAGAAACGGGGCAGTATATTTTAGATAATGAGATTTTAAAAGATGTTGGATTTTAGACATTAGCCTGTCCCGTATTTTCAATCGGGAATCTTAGACTTCATTCATTAATAAAACTTATCTTTGTGTCTACATAATTAGACTTTGGATAGAATTAAAATCTATTTTATAAGCCCCCGACCCCTGAAGGCAGGGGTGATTGGTTCTATTTTAAGAGCTGCTCTAAGTCACTCCCGGTAGGGTTTCC
>CAZQTE010000507.1:0-4030 GCA_964595615.1 uncultured Saprospiraceae bacterium | reverse complement strand
CTTATTGCAGCTCCTTTGTTATTAGAGACTCTTTTTTCTTATAGATTCCACAATTATACAACGGATTAAGTGTTGAAAACGCTGCGTTTTTTCTGAAAAAAGATGAATAAATTTATAAAAAAATCCCCTAGTCTCAACAATATAGAGACGAGGGGATTTTTTTAGACTTTTTATTTATTTTATCAGCAAAAATTGTGCTAATAAATAATCTTATTTGAAGAGACTTAATGTCTAGAACTTAGGATATTTCGCACGGTCTTCTTTTGCGCTTTCAATTTTCTTTTCTTGACCTTGAATTTCCACTTTCTTTGTCTCTTGTGCTTTATTATTTTCTTCAATCATCTCCTCCATTTTTACAATCAAAGCTTTTGCTTTTTCAATTTCTTTCAATCCATCCTCTTTTTCTTTGACCTGTTTCTCTAGCTCCTTATTCATGTCTTTTAAAACATCTTCCTCAGCCTCTAAAACATTATCTGCTCTAGCTGCTCCAATGCGAAGACTAGTTTGATCAAGCATGTTTTTTACAGCTAGCACTTGATTTGGATGATCAGTCTCATTTAAGAATGCACCTCCGAGATCATACCATACAGAGAGAATTGTATGATTACTTGTTTCATCTTGTGCTACTGTCGCATATACATCTACAGTATTTGTACTCAATTCTTTTAATTTTACATCGTCTGCAAAAAGCTCTTTAGCTTTATTTTTCTTTACTTTACCTTTATAGGACTTCATGATTTTTGTCCATTGATTTTCTACTGTTTTTACATCAGTTCCTTCGTACTTTACAGTAAATGAACTTTTAGAACCCATACTCATCATTCTTTCTGCTTTGTCTATTGTTGGAATGCTTTGTCCATTTAGGCTATTTGTAGCAAAAAGAGTACAAATGAGTAATAAAAGAGTAAATTGAAAATTTTTCATCAGTATTGGATTTTTATTTATTGCTAAAGAATTTGGTTCTCCGTCAAATCGTGTGAAAGTGACAGGAAAAAAATAAAAAACTAAGCAGTTGTTTGATTTTAGCTTTTTATTTTTTTCCTGTCACACGATTTGACGAAGAACGAAGAATTTTAACTCTGAAACCATGAAAGTAGTAATTTATTATTACCGTCAAGTTGCAATGTAAAGACGTGTAACAAATAAATGGTCACATTTTTACTTTACTTTTTGCACGTTTGGAGAATAGACATGATAGCCCACTTTATTTTTAGACTCTTTATTTTCTTATTTTCCATAAATAAATGCAGAGAATTAATAATTTTTGTACCTTTGCGCTCTGTTTGAAAAATGAGACCTTTTTTGTCCGCTCAAAGTCAATTTCAATGTTGATGTAATGGCGAACTAAAAATTCGATTACATTTGCTCAAACAAACATTTTGAAGCTAGTCTGTTTTACATTCTATATTCAAATGATTATTTTTTTAGAAAGCCTATGGTCGGATTTACCGGCGTAATGGGTATTGGTTAAACCAAAGAAATTTCAGTAAACAATGGCAGTAAAAATTCGCCTACAAAGAAGAGGACGTAAGAAGTCTCCTTTTTATCACATCGTAATCGCTGATGCGCGCGCACCTCGTGACGGACGTTTCATCGAAAAAATCGGAACATACAATCCGATGACTAAGCCTGCAACTATCGAGTTGAACAATGAGCGCGCTTTCCAATGGTTGAAAGACGGTGCACAACCAACTGATACTGCTCGCGCAATTCTTCGCTTTAAAGGCGTAATGTACATGAAGCACCTACAACGTGGTGTGGAAAAAGGTGCATTGACACAAGAACAAGCTGATGATAAGTTGAAAGCATGGATGGAAGAGAAAAATGCTAAAGTTCAGGCACGCTTTGAAGAGTCTGCTGCTGAGAAAAAAGCATTTTACGAAGCAATGGCTGGTAAAACTCCAGCTAAGAAAGCTGCACCTGTTGCTGAAACAGTTGCTGTTGCTACTGAAACACCTGCTGAAGATGCTGCTCCTGCTGAACCAGAAAGCGAAACTTCTGCATTAGATGCAGCAGTAGAAGCTGCGGCTACAGAGGCTGAACCAAAAGCTGATGAAGCTGCTGAATAAGCAAGTAGTTGAAACTCTGTTTCAAAATATATAATATAAAAGATAGGCTGTTCGTAAGGACAGCCTATTTTTATGAATAAGAATGACTATTCAATAGACTTGATTTTATCTTTTTGAAATTTTTTTTAAAAAATACAAGAATTTTGAAACCCTTAAGTCGTTGTCTATGTTGTAGTTGTGAAGGAAGCAAAGGGCTAAGTTTTTACAAATAAAAAATTATTTTAAAAAACTTAGATTTATACTTGTAGAATAGAATATTGCTCGTATCTTTGCGTCGCTTTAGGAAAAAGGGTTTCAGTTTATGAAACATTTTTCAAAGGATTCCGTAGCTCAGTTGGTAGAGCACTTGACTTTTAATCAAGGGGTCCTGGGTTCGAGCCCCAGCGGGATCACAGTTTTAAAAGCCTCATCGATTAGTTTCGTTGAGGCTTTTTTGCGTTTAAAACTTCCTTTGCTAATTTTTGTTAAATCGACAGAGAATTTTAGACAAGCTCTTATTTTAAATATCACACTTCATGTTCAGATCTCGTGAAACTTTTCTTATGTTCCAATTAGCATTTTACCTCTTTTTAGATATTTATACTTTTTTTGGCTTGCGTTCTTTGTTTTCAACACAGCGCGCGAAAAATATTTTTTCTGCTATTTACATAGCGTCGAGTTTCTATGTCTTTTATTGTTTTTGGGCGGTGCTGCAAGTTATTCGCAGTGGAAATGTGTTTAGCGATACTTCTGCGAATTGGGAATTGGGGATTATTTTCACAGCTCTTGTCGGCAAACTCATTTTTAGCATCTTCATGTCTATACATGACGGCGGGCGTTTCTTTTATGGTATTATTGATTTTATTAAAAACAAAGTCACAGGAGCGATTCCAGAAGAGGGAAAAACTTTCTTTCCTTCTCGTAGAAAATTTTTGACGCTACTCACGACGGGTATTGCCGCTGTTCCTTTCTTTGGGATGTTGTACGGGATTACGAAAGGAAAATATAAATACACGGTCAGTAGTCTCAAATTGCAATTTAAGGATTTACCAGATGCTTTTGATGGGTTTAAAATTGTGCAGATTTCTGATATACATTCAGGTAGTTTTGATGACCCGCAAGAATTGGTAAAAGGTGTGGAGCTTATTAATGAACAAAAGCCAGATTTATTTCTCTTTACAGGTGATTTGGTGAATGCAGATAAGGATGAAATAAATCCATATATTGAGATTTTTGAAAAAATTAGAGCGAAGCAAGGTAAATATGCGATTTTAGGCAATCACGATTATTATGGCGAACCTGAGTTGGATGAAGGTGCGACAGAGCAAGATATTAGCTATTATTGGGCAGATTTTTATAATAAATTCGAGCAAATGGGTTTTAATCTCCTCAACAATGCGGCTGAATACATCGAAAAAGACGGACAACGTATTGCCTTAACAGGAGTGGAAAACTGGGGTGCCAGCCGCCATTTTCCAAAACGAGGTGATTTAGATAAGGCTTTTGAGAATATACAGGATGATGATTTTTGTATCCTAATGTCGCATGACCCTTCGCACTGGGATGAGAAGATAATTGAGCATAAGAAACATGTTAATCTGACGCTAAGTGGGCACACACACGGCATGCAGTTTGGGATTAAAATGCCAGGCTTTAAATGGTCTCCTGTGCAGTATCGCTATCCGCGCTGGGCGGGTTTGTATAAAGAAGGAGAGCAGCATTTGTATGTGAATACTGGGTTTGGATTTTTGGCTTTTCCAGGTAGGGTGGGGATTTGGCCAGAAGTTACTGTGATTGAGTTGGAGAAGGTTTAAAAAGCTTGTAGAGTTGTAAAAGTTGTAGAGATGATTTTACTTTTCAATATTTTCTCGTGTCTCTAATATTGCCTTTACATTTTTATATGCAGCATGCCATTTTTCGGACTGCTTAAAGTAAATGGTATCTGTATTGGTCAAGACTGGATTTATCTCCATATCTGACAG
>CAZQTE010000506.1:0-4050 GCA_964595615.1 uncultured Saprospiraceae bacterium | reverse complement strand
GGCAGATTCGGGAACGATGCTTTCGAGTTGTTCGCGGATTTCATTGCCTATTTCATAAGGTAATTTTGTTGGCTTGTCCTCACAATTTTGTGGCATATAACTCAATAATTGCTTTACTTGTGCGATGCAATCTATATCGTTTTGCGCAGTTAAATGCGTGACTCCTGACTTCGTTGAGTGCGCAGATGCACCTCCCAATTCTTCGGAAGTTACTTCTTCATTCGTCACCGTTTTCACCACATTTGGCCCAGTAACAAACATGTAGGAAGAATTCTCCACCATAATCGTAAAATCCGTCATTGCTGGCGAATAAACCGCCCCACCTGCACAAGGTCCCATGATAGCAGAAATCTGTGGAATAACTCCCGATGCCTGTACATTGCGGTAGAAAATATCTGCATAGCCACCTAAAGAACGGACTCCTTCTTGGATACGCGCTCCTCCACTGTCATTCAGACCAATCAAAGGCGCACCGACTTTCATTGCCATGTCCATGACTTTACAGATTTTCTCGGCGTGTGTTTCTGATAATGCACCACCAAAAACGGTAAAATCTTGGGCGAAAACGTAGATTAATCGTCCGTTAACTGTACCGTAGCCTGTGACCACCCCGTCTCCGTAGAAAAGTTGCTTTTGCATGTCGAAATCGGTTGTTCGGTGTGTGACCAATGCGCCGATTTCTTCAAATGAGCCTTCATCTAAGAGGAAGTGAACGCGTTCGCGGGCGGTTAATTTACCTTTGGCGTGTTGCTTTTCGATGCGGGTTTTGCCGCCTCCTAGTTTGGCTTCTTCTAATTTTTGGTTTAGTATTTCTTGGTTATTCATGTATAACATATTCGCCCCCTAACCCCCTATTGGGGGAACTTTCGTTGAACTTAATTTTGCGGTAAATCTTTCATTTTTACGCTTTGCTTGAAAAACAGAATTGAGATTTATCACAAACTTAGACCTGAAAAAAGTTCCCCCAAATGGGGGTTAGGGGGTATTTTAACTTTATTTTTCTTCTTTTATACTCTGACACAACTCCACCAACACCCCATTCGCGCTTTTAGGATGCAAGAAACAAACTAATTTATTATCTGCACCACGTTTTGGTTCTTTATTCAAAATGCGGAATCCTTCGCCTTCTAATCGTTTCATTTCTGCGTGAATGTCTTTTACTTCAAAAGCAATGTGGTGGATACCTTCACCGCGCTTTTCGATGAATTTGGCAATGGCACTGTTTTCATTACTGGCTTCTAAAAGTTCGATTTTGCTACTTCCTGTCTTGAAAAAGGAGGTTTTTACGCCTTCTGATTCGACTTCTTCGGTTTTGTAGTGTCGTTTGCCGAAGAGTTGCTTGAAGAGCGCGTTGCTGGCTTCGAGGTCTTTTACGGCTATGCCTATGTGTTCTAATTTCATAATATTATTTTTCACCGCAAAGACGGAGAGGCGGAGAGAGAAAAGGAGTTTAGAAATTATTTACTCTTCTTCTGATTCCTGCCTTCATCGTTGGTGCGTTAAAATTAAGTAGATACCCTAATCTTTTGTTTGCCATTTTCAAATATGTGATTACCTGTGCTTCGTGAATTGGGTGAATTTCTGTGACACTTTTCAATTCAAGAATTATTTCATTTTTTACCAAAATGTCAATATTGAAATATTTATCAAGAGTCACTCCTTTATAAATTATTGGAAGTTTTACCTGCGATTGAACATTTACCCCTCGCAATCTCAATTCCTGAACAAGACAATGCTCATAAACAGACTCTAAAAGACCAGGTCCAGTATTTTTATGAACCTCAATTGCAGCTCCAATAACCGTCGAAGACAATTCATCTAATTCGTGGCGTAACATCATTTTATGTGTAGTTTTTAAGTCAAAAATCCTCTCTCCTAACTCTCCTTTCCCCTCTCCGTCTTCGCGGCTTTGCGGTGAAAAAATCATTCCTCCAACATAATTCCAAGAATCTCCCCCGCCGCCTCACTAATCACCGTCCCCGGACCAAATATCCCCGCAGCCCCAGCATCAAACAAAAACTGATAATCTTGCGGAGGAATCACACCTCCAACCACTACCATAATATCTTCACGCCCCAAGTCTTCCAAAGCCTTAATAGCCTGCGGAACAAGCGTTTTATGACCCGCCGCCAAAGACGAAATACCTAAAATATGTACATCATTTTCCGCCGCTTGTCTGGCAGCCTCTTCGGGTGTTTGGAATAATGGTCCGACATCCACATCAAAGCCTATATCTGCGAAACTTGTCGCGATGACTTTTGCGCCTCGGTCGTGTCCGTCTTGCCCCAATTTAGCTACCATAATCCGGGGGCGACGACCTTCCTGCTCTTGAAACTTATCAGACAATTCACGTGCTTTTTTGAAATTTTCATCCATAGCAATTTCGTTTGAGTACGCGCCTTTTATCGTTTGTGTCGTTGCTTTGTAGCGTCCGAAGTGTTCTTCTAAAGCGTCTGAAATTTCGCCGAGAGTAGCGCGATGCTTGGCTGCTGTAATTGCAAGGTCTAAGATGTTTCCTTCTCCCGTTTTTGCGCAAGTGACAAGGGCAGCTAAAGCGACCTGTACTGCTACATCATCTCGGTTAGCTTTAATGCGTTGTAACTTTTCTACCTGTGCTTTTCGGACGGCGGAGTTATCGACTTCGAGGGTGTCTAAGGTCTTTTCTTCGTCTTCGTTTCTGAATAAGTTGACGCCGATAATTTTGTCGATACCGCTATCGATACGAGCTTGTTTACGGGCTGCGGCTTCTTCGATGCGTAGTTTGGGTAAGCCGTTTTCAATGGCTTTTGCCATGCCGCCTAACTCTTCTACTTCTTCGATAAGCTTCCACGCTTTTTCAGCGATTTGTTGGGTCAAATATTCTACATAATAGGAACCGCCCCAAGGGTCAACGATATTGGTGACTCCCGTTTCTTGTTGGATGAATTTCTGGGTGTCACGCGCAATTTTTGCGGAAAAATCGGTTGGTAAAGCAATGGCTTCGTCCAATGAATTGGTGTGCAAAGATTGTGTTCCTCCCAAGACTGCCGCCATACCTTCGATAGCGGTGCGGGCGATATTATTGAAAGGGTCTTGTGCGGTTAGCGACCAACCTGAAGTCTGGCAGTGCGTCCGCAAAGACATAGATTTTGGATTGGTTGGATTGAATTTTTTGACAATTTTTGCCCATAACATTCGGGCAGCGCGCATCTTTGCTATTTCGACAAAATGGTTCATTCCTATCCCCCAAAAGAAAGATAAACGCGGCGCAAAATCATCAATTTTCAAACCTGCCTTGATGCCTGTGCGGATGTACTCTAAACCGTCTGCGAGCGTATATGCCAACTCAATATCTGCCGAAGCACCCGCCTCGTGCATGTGATAACCACTGATACTAATGGAGTTAAATTTCGGGATATTTTGCGAAGTATATTCAAAAATATCGCCGATAATACGCATCGAATGCGCGGGCGGATAGATGTAAGTATTCCGCACCATGAACTCTTTGAGAATATCATTTTGTATCGTCCCAGAAAGTTGTGATTTATCTACTCCTTGTTCCTCTGCTGCTGCGATATAGAAAGCCATGATTGGAATTACTGCACCATTCATCGTCATTGAAACCGACATTTTGTCCAATGGAATTTGGTCAAAAAGCGTTTTCATATCTTCTATCGTATCAATCGCTACACCCGCCATTCCTACATCTCCCGTCACGCGTGGATGGTCACTATCATAACCCCGGTGTGTCGCCAAATCAAAGGCTACGGAGAGTCCTTTTTGTCCCTGCGCCAAGTTACGACGGTAGAAAGCATTGCTCTCTTCCGCCGTGGAAAAACCTGCATATTGGCGGATTGTCCACGGACGGACAGCGTACATACTGCTGTACGGTCCACGTAGATTAGGCGCGATACCCGCTACAAAATTGAGGTGCTCCGCATCGGCGATGTCCTCTGCTGTGTAGGCGGATTTTATGTTAATGCCTTCGGGGGTTTTGCCAGTTGGATTTGGCTGGGTATTCGAAGGTTTGGTTCTTTTGTAGGGGGTTGTGGTGAAATTTGGTTTTTGCAT
>CAZQTE010000505.1:0-4072 GCA_964595615.1 uncultured Saprospiraceae bacterium | reverse complement strand
ACTGTCATATGTCAAAGTTAATTATTTTCTTTGACACAGATTTATGAACAGTCTCTTTCTAATTAAACATATCTGTCCTCACAACTTACAATAATGTAATATTGTTTTCCCTATTCCATTACCACACACCAAGTCATTCCTCAACAATTCAAATGAAAAAAAATGCAACCTTCATCGCTGCAGGCTTTGTTCTTTTTGGCTCGATTATGTTCTCTGTAAAAGCTGTCTTAGTCAAATTAGCCTATCAATATGATATTGATACGCTCTCCCTTTTGGCACTAAGAATGAGTTTTTCACTCCCCTTCTTTGTAGGTATTGCAGTTTATTCCACTCAAAAAAACAAGAAACTGGAAGCGCCTGTTATGCTCTCTAATAAAGACTGGGGCGCTTTAGCTTTCTTGGGTGTTCTTGGATATTTTGCGGCGAGTTACTTAGACTTTTGGGGGCTGCAATACATCTCCGCCAGCTTGGAAAGACTTATTCTTTTCTGTTATCCTACCATTGTTTTATTGCTTAATGTGGTAATTTTCAAAGAGAAAATCAATCGCATTCAAATCATCGCTTTACTGATAACTTATATCGGCATCTCAATCGTTTTTGCAGAAGGTTTATCCATTTCTCAGCAGCCAAATTTTATCTTAGGTGGTTTTCTGGTTTTCTGTTGTGCCCTTACTTATGCTATTTATTTAGTCGGCAGCGGTCAATTATTGCCTCGTTTGGGAACTCTACGTTTTACTTCTCATGCTATGATTTTTGCCTGTTTGGCGGTTATTATACAGCATGGAATTATGCAACAATGGCAATTATTTGACTTCGCACCACAGGTGTATCTCTATGCCTTTTTAATGGCTGTTTTGGCGACTGTTATACCAACATTATTAATTTCGGAAGGTATTCGAGTCATTGGGGCAAGTAATGCGTCTATCATTGGAAGTGTTGGTCCTATCTCTACTATTATTTTGGCTTATATTTTCTTGGGAGAAAGATTGGGATTTTGGCAATGGTTTGGAGCGATAGTGGTTATTGGCGGAGTACTTTTGATTTCTTTGCAGAAGGAGAGATAGTTATTGGTTATTTGTTAAAATATCATGAATTCTTGATGATCAAAATTTTACGGCATTTTCTTTGGGGGAAATGCCGTAAAATTAGAATACCCTTAAATTCAAACAAAAGCAGAATAACCAATAACTATTAACCAATAACCAAGTCCGGCAAGATTATTAGAGTTAATGCACCAAAGGATTTTATCAAAAGAGTAAGCAATAAATATCTAATTTTCAGTACCTTGTTGCCGAAAGATGAGAAAAACCTGATAAGATACTAAACACTATTAGGAAACTGGCGGGCTTCACACACCCGACTCTACACAACAAAATGGGAAACTACACGACTACACAATCGTTGAAGGTCAATGCACCTGCAACGGAACGACTGCGTCCTCTCCTCAAGTGGGCGGGTGGCAAAACGCAGGAATTAAAATATATTCTACCTAATCTGCCTGATTATTACGAAGGTTTTTACGAACCTTTTGTGGGTGGTGGTGCGGTTTATACGGCAATCCAAGCCGAGACTTATTTCATCAATGATAAGTCACAAGAACTCATCAGTCTTTACCGCCTTATCGGTTCTCGAAAACGCGCTGCTTTCTTTACTCTTCTCAATAAATTGCATGACAACTGGCAGAAAATCGCTCTGATTTTCATGGAGAATGAATTTCTTCTCAAGAAAATGTATCACGATTTTTTCACCGATACGATTAGTTCCGAAGCTTTAGAAAAGCGCATTTCTCTTTTTGTTAAAAATAATTCTATAGCTCTTTTACGTTTGTTCAATGATGAATTTACGATTGAGAAAGAAGGCTTTTTAAAAGAGGTAGAGAAAAACTTATTGCGTAAATTTTCTCGTATGAAGAAGCTGGAAGGCTTGAAAGGTAGATTGCCTGCGGAGGATATTTCTGCAAATATTGAGACAGCTTTACGTAGTGCCTTTTATATGCAGATGCGCTTTTTATATAATTTGCCGAAAAAAGAGTTGTGTCCCGTTTTGTCTTCTGTGATTTTCTTGTTCATTCGCAATTTTGCTTACAGCGGAATGTTTCGCTACAACTCGAAAGGAAAGTTCAATGTTCCTTATGGCGGCATTGCTTACAATCACAAAGATTTCAAAAAACAGATAAATTATTTACGCTCGGGAGGTGTGCGAGATTTATTAAAAAAGACTAAGATTGCTAATGGTGATTTTGAGGATTTCTTGATAAAATACCCACCGACAAAAGATGATTTTATTTTCTTAGATCCGCCTTACGATACGCCTTTTAGTACTTATGCGAAAAATACTTTTGACCGTGGCGACCAAAAACGTTTGGCAGATTATTTAATTGAAGAGTGTCCAGCAAAGTGGATGATGGTGATTAAAAAAACGGACTTTATCGCAGACTTGTATTTTGAGAAAGGCTTCAATATCCATGTCTTTGACAAGAAATACTTAGTGAGTTTTATGAATAGAAATGATAAAGATGTGGAGCATTTGATGATACGGAATTATTGAGTTGGTTGATTGGTTGATTATGTTGATTACCTCAAAGTGAAATAACATAATCAACCAATAACACAATCAACTAAATCAACTTTTCGCCTTCCGCCTGCTTAAAGGCTTTATATCTACCTTTCCCGAATTTACTACCATTAAAAACGCGGGTTTTCTTTTGTTCATTTTGCACTTCCAAAGGTAGTTTTGTAAAATCACTACACTCCGTCGAACAACAAGAATTATGTTCTTCCGCGCATTCATCACACTGAATAAATAAGATGTGACAAGCATCATTCGCACAGTCCACATGTGTATCACAAGGCTTTCCGCATTGGTGACATTGTGAGATAATTTCCTCACTAATCCGCTCGCCCATGCGCTCATCAAAGACAAAATTTTTGCCTCTAAATTTATTTTTTAAACCTTTTTTCTTCGCCTCGCGCGCATATTCAATGATACCGCCGTCCAACTGATACACCTTCTCAAATCCTTGATGCTTAAAGTAAGCACTCGCCTTTTCACAGCGAATACCACCCGTACAATACATTACAATATTCTTCTCCCGATGCTCTTCTAAAATGTCCGTAATAATTGGCAAACTCTCACGGAAAGTTTCCACATCTGGCAAAATAGCATTCTCAAAATGCCCCACTTCACTCTCATAATGATTACGCATATCTACAATCACCGTATTCTTTTCATCGTCAGTTAACTTGTTAAATTCCTCCGCCGATAAATGTACTCCACCTTTAGTCACATCAAAAGTCGCATCGTCCAGTCCGTCCGCAACGATTTTTTCTTTGACTTTAATGCCTAATTTGTAAAAAGATTTTCCGTCATCGTCAATCGCAATATTCAAGCGAATGCCATTCAAAAAAGGCACAGCATAAACTACTTTACGAAATTTTTCGACATTTTCTGCTGGGAGAGAAATTTGACCATTGATACCTTCATTGGCGACATAAATACGACCAAAAACGCCTAATTCTGACCATTCTTGATAGATTTTATTCCGAAACACTTTCGGCTCGTCAATTTTAGCGTATTTGTAAAAGGAAAGTGTGACACGTTTTTCGTCACTTTCAAGCATTTGCTGCTTGAGCACTTCGCTGCTGATGCGATTGTATAATTTCATTTTTGTTTGTTGTACAGTTAACGAATAAAGGGATTGGAGATAATTTTGAATTTTGAATGAAGAATTTTGAATGCCATTTATGACTTTTTCTTTCTTCATTCTTTTCTAAAAAACTCCGCATCTCCCGCAAGTTGCATACTTGCTGTTGATGTACTGCGAGTTGAGATGTTGGATATTAGATTTTGGATGTTAGACTATTATGTGTCTATGTCTGTAAATCTTAGACCATTTCTTATCTCATTTCGCATATTTGGTGCAAAGGTAGGGAAAAATTGGATTTTGTGCTTGTCCCGTATCTAAAACGGAAGTTTTGGGATATAGTATAGGTTAATCAATCGTTAAATCCATCACCTAAATCGCAACAATTTCCTCATTTCCCGTTATCAATATGGAATTTTCGACGATAGA
>CAZQTE010000504.1:0-4076 GCA_964595615.1 uncultured Saprospiraceae bacterium | reverse complement strand
AATCAAATGTCATTACTATTACTGTCAATCCAGATGTAGTAGAATGTGATAATGTAACAACTGGCGGTATGATTGGATTTAACCAAGAAAGCTGCGGTGCATTTGAACCAGAAAATTTAAGTAATACTGTAAGTCCAACAGGAGGTACAGGAGCACTTGAGTATTTATGGTTTATGAGTACTGTCACTCCAATTTATATCGAAGGTAGTCCAGATTGGATTGCAATTCCAAATTCTAATTCAGCAGATTTCAATCCTGGTCTTATTTCAGAAACAACTTATTTCATTCGTTGTGCTAGACGTGAAAATTGCGAAGACTATTTAGGCGAGTCAAACGTAATAACACTTAATGTTTTTTCAAACCCAAGCATAACTATTGATAGTATCAATAACATAAGATGTTTTAATCAACCAACAGGTTTTATTCAAATTACTGCATTTAACGGAGTTGCGCCTTATACTTATCAATGGGATAACAATATCGGAGCCGTAGAAGACCCAACAGGATTAGTACATGGCATATATAATGTTACTGTAACTGATAGTAATAACTGTACTGTAAACCAAGAAATAGAAATAACACAGCCTCCTCAGATTACTACTGATACTACATTTGCACATCCAACTTGTAATGGAGGAAATGATGGCTTTGCTATTGTAACATTAGGAGGAGGCTCTCCGCCTTTTACCTCGCAATGGGACGACGAAAATATGACTCAAGGTGATACTCTTTACAATATCTCTGCTGGTGTATACACTCTTTTTACAACAGACGCAAATGGATGTAATTTCTCAAATGAGTTCACTATTACCGATCCAGCTCCTACTCCAACATTTACCATTGAGCTAGATATCCAAGATGCTAGTTGTATTGGAAATAACGACGGCTCTGCTATCGTAAATATACCCGAACCAGGAGAATATACCTATTTATGGAATGACCCTGAAGGCACGACCGAAAATACATTGACCAATGCAAGTGCTGGTGTATACAATGTAGTTGTAACACCTACAGAAGGATGTCCAATAAGTCAAGATGTCATCATAGGAAATACAACTAATCTTATCTTACAATTCTCATCAACAGATGAAGTATGTGAAGGTACAATGGACGGAACAACAACCGTCGAAGTTCAAGGAGGTGTTCCGCCATACTCTATACAATGGAATGATAATGCGAACACGACAACTGCTATCGCAGAAAATTTGACTGGAGGTGTTTATTCTGCGACAGTTACAGACGGAAATGGATGTACAGCGAGTGGAGAAGTTATAGTGAATAGTGGTAACGGTCTTACATTAGATATGACTCAACAAAATATTAGCTGTTCTGGGCTTAATGACGGATTTGCTATCGTAACGCCACTTAATGGTACAGCACCATATCAATATAATTGGACAAATGTAAATTCTGATAACAATACAGCATCTGGACTTGCTCCAGGTAACTACATTGTCAGTGTAACTGATGCAAACGGCTGTATGGGAATAACTGGATTCGAAATGTCCCAACCAGTAGAAATCAGCATCAATCTCTCAACAGAAGATGTGGTTTGTGCAGAAGATTTAACCAACATTGAAACAGTCATTACAGGAGGAGCAGGTCCATACTCTTATCTATGGAATACTGGTGACACAAGTCCAAATCTAATAAATGTAGGTGTAGGCACTTATACTATCACTGTAACTGACGCTAATAATTGTCCACAAACAGCATCGACGACTATTGATTATACATCAACTTTCACCGCCGCAGCTACGGCAACAGATATTACTTGTTTTGGTGCAAATGATGGAACAGCGACAATCACAACTGAAAATGCTAATTCATCATTTATCGCATTCTGGAGTACAAATGAATTAGGAGAAACTATCTCAGATTTATCTGCTGGCACATACACTGTAAGTGTCACAAATGCAGCTGGATGTGAGTTAGTAACATCAGTAGATATTGCCGAACCCAATCCTCTAACTATTAATGTAACAGTTGAAAGTGAAATTACAGGACAAGGAGAAAATGACGGTATAGCAACAGTTACACCAACTGGTGGCACAGGTACATATACTTATTTATGGTCAAATGGTGCAACATCTAATACCATATCCAATTTATCACCAGGAACTTACTCCGTTACGGTAACAGACGAAAATGCTTGTATCGAAACGGGCGAAGTCACACTGGTTGACGGTATGAATTTGACAATTGAAATTGGGAATTATGTTTGGTACGATAGCAATGCAGACGGCATTCAACAAGCCTTTGAAAGTGGAATAGCAAATATCATGGTCAATCTCATTTCAACAGCAACAAATACTATTGTAGATACACAAACTACTAATAATCAAGGATATTATTTATTTCAAGATGTCCAACCTGGTGAATACATAATTCAATACGTACTTACAAGTTTACCTGAGAATACCATTATCTCTACACAAGATGTAGGTAATAATGATTTGGTAGATAGTGATGCAAATCCAATCACGGGACAAACTGACCCATTTATAGTTATAGAAGGTCAAGATGATGAATATAATTTCGATGTAGGTATTCGACCTAAATGTTTGAATGTAGACACAGGAGGCTTAATTGCTGAAAATCAAGAAGTTTGTCCAAATGAAATTCCAAATCCTATTGTAAGTGCAAGTTTACCAACAGGTGGTTCTGGTATTTTAGAATATCTATGGCTACAAAGTAACACTGGACAATACAATGGACCAGGAGATCCAAATTGGGTGGAAATTCCGAATAGCAATAGTCCTGATTACCAACCAGGAGTGCTAAACGAGACAACCTACTTTGTTAGATGTTCACGACGTGAATGCTGTTTCGAATATCCAGGAGAGAGTAATATTGTTAGCGTGACCGTTAACTATTTACCTTATGCCAATATTGAAAATGCTCCAAGTGCAGCATGTATTGGTCAAGATTATACTTTTGAAGCTACAGCAGCAGCAGGAAGTGCAACTTATCTTTGGGATTTTGGTGCGGATGCAACACCACAGACGAGTACAACACGCGAAACAGATAACGTATCTTGGAGTAGTGAAGGAGATAAAATAGTTTCTCTAATTGTGACACGTGCAGGATGTAGTTTAACCGATACAAAAGTGGTAGAACTTGAAGATTGCAGTGAATCAACAGGACAATTTAACGGCTTTGTGGCAAACCTTACAGGAGACAATACAGTTTCTTTGACTTGGCAAACCACAACAGATGATACGAATAGTATTTTCTTTATCGAAGAGTCTCGTCTCGGCAATGAATTTGAGACTATAGCAACTATGGAAGGCTATGCAAATGGCGGAATCAATGTTTATCAATATTCAGATACCGAATTATTTTTAGGTATTAATCATTACCGCATTCGCCAAGTACGTCCTAATGGGACTTCAGGCTTATCAGATATTGAGTGGGTTCACTATTTACCAGAAAATTCACCAGAGGTGCGTGTTTTCCCTAATCCTTTTAATAATAAATTCACAGTAAATGTATTACTTCCTCAGGAAGAGAATATGCTAATGCGCTTGATGAATCCACAAGGTCATATTCTGGCTTCAGAAGTATTAGAAGCGGAAACTTTCCAACGTTCTTTTGACCTATCAGGATATCCTAGCGGCTTGTATATTATTCGCGTTTATTACGGGGAAGGCGGGGAAGTAACCGAGAAGGTGATAAAGAGATAAGAAACAATAAAAAAACCGAAGCAATTTTCTCCGGGCAGTTCATTTGTGCAAGTTTTCTCAGTTAAGAAAAAATTTTGAACTACCAAGGAACGCTAAAAGAATAACTTATAACATTTGACAGGATTTAATGTCCTCATTTTGTACTTTAAAAAACCTTAAAATATCAACATTGATGCGGTTTTTAAAGCCCAAACTGAGAACACTAACTCTCTGTCAAACCTTTATAAGTTATTCTTTCAGCGTTCCTAAACGGGAAAGATTGCTTCGGTACAAACTAAATCTCTATCATCTGCGATGTGGTATCGCTATATTTTTCAAATTAATTTTCAGGATTTTACTATTCGTAAAATTCTAAAAACCAATTGTTTTTACTTTTAATTACATTTTTTT
>CAZQTE010000503.1:0-4083 GCA_964595615.1 uncultured Saprospiraceae bacterium | reverse complement strand
TATTTTTTTAGTTTTGTCTTTGTAAAAACTAATTCATTCTATATACTCAGACGAAATTTGAGTATAGATAAACAAACTCAAGAGAAAACATGGATACTGAAAATATAATTAAAATTGCCGTAATGATTGTTGTTGGCGCAGCAAGTGGAGGATTGGCATCAAGCATCATGCGTGGCAATAATAGCTTTTTGACTAATGCCATTTTAGGTATTGCAGGAGCAGTCGTCGGCGGTACGATTTTTAACTGGTTGGGTTTGACACCTGGTGCAGGAGTCGTGAAAATAATTGACGAAACATTTGGAGTGAGTGTTCCACAAAATATCGTTGGAATGATAATCTCTGGAACGCTTGGCGCGATTTTGATTATTTGGGTGGTGCGATTAATCTCTGGTAAAAGGTCAAGAAGATAAGGTGCTGAATATCAATTGATTGAAAAATGAAAAGCGAGTAAGAATTTTAATTCCTACTCGCTTTTTGTATTTTAGAAAATTCTGAAAGTGAAAATACATTCAAAATTCATCATTCAAAATTCAAAATTTTAACCACGTATCGCCTTAATTCCCGGCAATTCCTTCCCTTCCAAAAACTCCAACATCGCACCTCCACCAGTAGAAACATAGCTCACTTCATCGGATAAATTCATCTGATTAACTGCTGCAACTGAGTCGCCACCACCAACCAAAGAAAAAGCACCATTACCCGTAGATGAAGCTACAGCCTCAGCAATCGCCTTTGTTCCAGAAGCAAAAGCTTCCATTTCAAAAACACCCATTGGACCGTTCCACAGGATAGTTTTTGACTCACTTAATACATGTGCAAAAACTCCACGCGCCTTTGGACCAACATCTAAGCCCATCCAACCGTCGCTGATATTATTACTATCTTCTGTTTTTGTATTCGCATCTGGTGCAAAATTATCAGCTACAATGCTATCTTCTGGCAAGTAGATTTTAACACCTTTTGCCTCTGCTTTAGCTAAAAGAGAAGTCGCTAAGTCAATCTTATCTTCCTCTACTAAAGAGTTTCCTGTCGTACCTCCTTGTGCACGCATGAAAGTATAAGCCATTCCACCACCAACGATTACATTGTCTACAAAATCAATTAATTTCTCCAATAGACCAATCTTATCACTCACCTTGGCGCCACCAACGATAGCCGTCAAAGGACGCTCAGAATGATGCAAAACCTTCTCTGCATTTGTCACCTCTGCATCCATTAACATTCCAAATTCTTTATTTTCTGAAGCAAAAAATCCTGCAACAGTAGTCGTCGAAGCATGCGCACGATGCGCCGTACCAAATGCATCATTCACATAAACGTCACCTAAAGTTGCCATTTTTTCTGCAAAATCGGCATCGCCCTTTGTTTCACCTTCATTAAAACGCGTGTTTTCTAAGAGTAAAACTTCACCCATCTCCAGATTTGCCGCCATTTCAGTCGCTTTATCGCCGACTGTCTCAGGACAAAAGTGCACCATAACACCCAATAAATCCGTCAAATGCCCTACTAAATGCTGCAAAGTAAATTTCTCCACATTGATGCTTCCGTCCTCATTCTTCTTTTTCATTGGACGACCTAGGTGAGACATTACAATCAATGCACCACCTTCTTCCAAGATATGCTTCATCGTCGGCAATGCCTTTTGCATGCGCGTATCATCCGTGATTTTATATTCCGCATCTAATGGTACATTGAAATCTACACGTATCAATGCTTTTTTACCTTTATAATCGATTGTCATAATTATTTTTTAGGTGAGAGGCGTAAGGGGAGAGGAGAGAATTTATGACTGTATCTCCTTGACCTTCTGACTGTCACTCGATATTAATATTGATTTTTACAAATGTAAGGCTCTTCTCTTCGACATCTTTTACCTTCAAGCGCAAAAATAAAAAAAGACTTCATCGAATTTACGTCAATGAAGTCTTTTTTGTTAGTTATTTCAAACAGAAATTGGTAGAATACAGAAAAATTGTGAGGTTTTACTACCAACTAACAACTTCCAACCACCAACTTCTTGAATAAATTTTATTTATTCAAGATAAATTCTGTTAAATCCGCTAAACGTGCAGAATAACCAGCTTCGTTGTCATACCAAGATACAACTTTTACGAATTTACCAGTAGATTGCGTCATCATACTATCAAAGATAGAAGAAGAAGGATTTCCTACGATATCGCTTGAAACGATAGGGTCAGTACAGTATTCCAAGTAACCTTTCATGCTACCTTCGCTGTATTCTTTGAATTTTGCGTTAATTTCTTCAGCAGTTGCTTCTTTTTTCAATACTGCATTTACTTCAACCAATGAACCAGTAATAATCGGAACACGCATCGCAATAGCAGAAAATTTACCAGCTACAGATGGCACTACTTTACCTGTTGCAATAGCTGCACCCGTTGAAGTAGGAACAATATTGTAAGCCGCAGCACGTGCACGACGTAAGTCTGAGTGTGGTGCATCTTGGATACGTTGGTCAGAAGTATATCCGTGAGTTGTCGTCATAGAACCAAACTCAACTCCCCAGTTTTCTTCCAAAATCTTAGCGACAGGAGAGAAACAGTTGGTAGTACAAGAAGCGTTAGAGAAAACGTTTTTACGCTTGTCCAAGATTTCTTGATTTACACCTAATACGATAGTTTGAACACCTTCTCCTTTTGCTGGTGCAGAGATGATTACATCTTTAGCGCCTGCTTTTAAGTGTTTACTCGCAGCTTCTTTTGTGCGGAAAATACCCGTACATTCTAAAACAATATCAACACCCAAATCACCCCAAGGCAAAGCCTCTGGATTACGTTCAGAAGTTGCTTTAATAGCTTTTCCGTTAACGATTAATGCGTCATCAGTAGCCTCGACAGTACCGTCGAATTTGCCTTGTGCCGAGTCATACTTTAATAGGTGTGCGAGTGTCGCGTTGTCCGTCAAATCGTTGATTGCAACGACTTCAATTCCTTCTTTTGCGAGTAGTCTACGAAAAGTTAATCTACCGATACGACCGAAGCCGTTAATTGCAACTTTCTTTGCCATGTTTAAACAGGTTATTTATTTTGGAAAATAATTCTCAAAAAATTCTGATAACTTACTTTTGAGAACCATAATATTTATCTTTCCCTCAAAAGAGGTAAGATGATGTATCAATTCTGACGTTTATTTTAAAAAACTAAAATTAAAAATAATTTCTTGTATGTAAAACAAATGCCATGCGTTTTTATTGAATATGAATACTTTAAATTGCTTATTTACGAAATGCATTAAGCTCTGATTATTAAAGAATTAAAACTTTTATGATAGTTTCTAAAATATTAAATATTCACGTCAACAAATAAACAATTTACTTTGAAATTGGTTGATAGCAGTCTTTAAGAAAGACTCTAGTTTTAATCAAAAAGCTTATCTTAGTGTAAAAACAACACAAAGATAGAAAAAGATTTGAAAAAAGAAATTGTTCTCTAATAAATTGGTCGATTTGTACTTTGAAATAGAAGAATTGAGATAAAAAGTTAAGAAAGATTTGCGAATTAAAAAAATGCTCCTATCTTTGCGTCGCTTTACAAGAAAAGCATGATAATTATTAAAAAATCAGGGCAAATTATTGTCTGTGATTTAGTTAATTGTCAGAAGATATTATCTTCAAAACTGTCCGCTAGTTAAAGTTGAAAAATATTTTATTTTTTCTTCTCAAAAGTTTGTTTTTACCAAAAACATCTATACTTTTGCGACCGATTTAAAAGCGTAACCGATGGCCCCTTCGTCTATCGGTTAGGACGCCAGGTTTTCATCCTGGAAAGAGGGGTTCGATTCCCCTAGGGGCTACAGAATCGATAAAGAACCTTGCAAGTATACACTTGTGAGGTTTTTTTATGCCTTGATGTCTGTTTTTGAAATTAATATTCGTTTTAAAACTTACGCCAGAGGTGTAGTAGATATTAGGCACGAGATGCAAGCTCGCGCCAACAACATCAGTTTTCAATATGACTATCTATAATTTACTAAAGTGTTGATTATCAACACCTTATTTTTTGTAATATTTTTGAGTTTGAATTTCCTATCTTTGCATCTCACCGAAAAATAATTGCAAAAATG
>CAZQTE010000502.1:0-4088 GCA_964595615.1 uncultured Saprospiraceae bacterium | reverse complement strand
ACTTCTTAAATTAAGCAAGGCATTTTTGCAATAATTTTCCCTTTCTTTGTGTTCAGATTGAGTGAAATTATAAAATGAAACCTACATGAAATTTAAGATTCTCCTAATACTTTGTTTATCAATGTCTTATGCAAATGCACAAGATGGAATAATCAAATTGCAAAATGCCTCTTTTGAAGGAAAACCACAAGATGCGACTACACCTGTTGGCTGGCATCCTTGTGAATTTGGGGCTACGCCTGATATTTTACCAGGAATCTGGTCTACTAATGAAGCCTCAGATGGAGAGACTTATGTAGGCATTATCACGCGACCAAATAATACTTTTGAGGGAATCGGACAACGCTTGACGGAGAGTTTGCAGCCGGGAGAATGCTATACTTTTTCTATAGATGTCGCACATTCTAAAACTTATACGGGCTACAATAAAGCCATTAAATTACGTGTCTGGGGGGGAATAGAAAAGTGTGGAAAAGACCTTTTGATTGGTAAGACGGACTTTATTGAAGAGGAAGAGTGGGAGACGATTGATTTTAATATCTATCCTAAAGCGGGTGCGCCGATAAACTATTTGATTTTTGAGGCGTATTATACCGACGGAAAAACTAAACGTAAAGGAAATATCCTTTTAGACAATATTTCTGTCATCAAGAAATGTAATCGAGCATCAAATGATGTGGGAAATACAACAGATATAAATAGACTATAGTAAAATATCTATGAGTAAGAATATAACAGAAGAGGTCGTAGAATTCACAAATTTTTTAGAACGTTTTCCTGAGATTGACTTGCCTGTCACTTTGGGAGATGAGATGCACATGACTTTCAGTAGCGAAAATCAACCTTTGCAGTCTTTGATGATTAATCAACATTTGCTGCGTGCAGAGGAGAAAGAACCGGATGAATTTACGGAGTTTATCCCCTGTTTTCGTATCAAAGAAACGATTTCTTTTCATGCCATTGTGTATTGGCGTGCAGGTTTATTGGATTATCAGTACATTATGGCAACTTTTGATAAAAATGGAAATGTTTTAGACCGTCGTGTCTTAGGAGGTACGCATGTAGAGGGAGATATTATCACGAAATCTATTCCGACTATTGACAGTGATTGGACAATACATGTGGTATCAGGACAAGGAAAAGCAGGAGAGGATATCTATGACCCTGCTACGAGTACTAAGTTTGAATTAGAATTACTACCAGATGGTTTGGTGGTGAATGTTTAAGGAATTGATTATTAGACTTTATGAATGAGGTTGAGTGAGATTTAAACACCGCTATTTTGTTCTTAGTTTTCTTTTTAAAGCAGGATAATTGTTGATACTTTGACTGAATTAAAGAGGACAATAAGGGCAAAATAGCAAGTTTAAAGCCGCTCAAACCTCATTCATAAAGTCTATTGTCTATTGATTATTTTATCACGAATAATCAATAGACAATTCTAAACCCCACGCTTATCTCCGAAAATATGAATATGCAGCCTATCTGTATATTTAAAATTATACTTTTTACAAATCTCTACCAACCACAACTGTCTCTCTGTCAATTCTTTACGATTGATACCTTCAGGCATCAGGTAAGTTTTATCGGACTTGATTTCGTATTTCTTACAAATGTCTAATACTTCATCCAAGTCTGTCTCATTAGAAATGACAAACTTAAAAACTGCCTTTTCACTCGCTGTGAAATATTGGTATGCTGCTGCTTTTTCTCTTAATTTTCGTGGATTGTTAGAATTGGCAAGTTTGGGTGAGACATTGTATTGATTGACTAAACTATCAAAATCAGTTGTTGGCACTAATGTCCCATTCGTTTCTATTTCAAAAAAGTAATCTGGATTTTTCGCTCTAAAAAACTGCATGAGTTCCACCAATTCATCTTGTTGTAACATCGGTTCACCTCCTGTCAAAATGATGTTTAAACAACCTGTTTTTTCCACAATGTCATATACTTCGGCAGGAGACTGCTCGATAATCATCTCCTCCATTTTATACTTCTTATAGTCAGAACGACTATCGTAATTGTGTTCAAAACGCGTATTTTCCCAATTCCAAGTATAATCTGTATCACACCAAATACAATGCAAATTACACAGCGATGTCCGAATGAAAACGCTGGGTTGCCCCATGTTTTTTCCTTCTCCTTGTATGGAGTGGAAGATTTCGGGCTGACCGTTAAGATTTGCTAATTTGATTATTGACATTAAATTCTTTTAGAAATAGATTTTTGCGGGCGCAAATGTAAGATAGTTTTGCTGGAAATTTTTAAATTTGATACTTGCATTTAAATTAAAAAATACAATAGTCTCGAATGTAGAACTAAAGAAGTAAAGCAAATAGCACCTGCACCACCAATATTTTTCCAATCAACAATATCGGCAACATCATTGTATAGCCAATCATCGGAAATTTATTCTGACTTTGTTCCAAGGCGTAATCTAAAACAGCGGGTTGACTGCCTACCATTCCCGTCAAAAAACTAAAAGGAATACGCATGAGTTTAAAACCGATTAATAAGGTGATTAAAGTAGTAGAAATGGCGATTATTGCACCTGCTAAGAAAACATAGCCACCTTCCCCTTGCTGTATTGTCTCTAAAAATGTCCGCCCAGAACGAATACCAATACCTGCTAAAAGAAAGGTCAAACCAATCTGTCGCAAAGTTAAATTAGCAGAGTAAGCAGGTGTCCATACGATAGGACCCGTCCGTCGCAATTGACCCAAAATGAGCGCAACAATCAAAGGTCCACCAGCAAAACCTAAATTAAAATCAAGCCCACCTGGCAATGAAAAAGTTACCATTCCTAAGAGTAAACCCAAAGCCATTCCTAGTCCAAAAGACAGTAAGTTAATCTGACTTAAAGACTCTAATGAATTACCAAAAATGCTGTAAATCCCTTTTAAATCTTCTCGTTTTGCCACTATCAAGACGCGATCACCTAATTCTAGTACAGTCTCACCATTTGCTAAAATATCCATATCTCCTCGCTGTACACGTGTGATAAGAGCAGCATATTTTTCAGGTAGATTAAGAGAGGCTATCGTTTCGCCCGCAATTTTTGGATTAGAAATAAAAATCCGACGTACATCATAAATAGAACGGTCGTAAGAAAGTTGAATGTTTGCTGGTTTTCCAAGGGCTTCCATTCCTTTTTCTAAAGCTAATTTTGACCCAATAATGACCACTTCGTCATTTTGATGGAATATAGTGTCATGATGACAGAGTGACATAAGATCACTGTGTTTTATACGACCAAATACGAGTGTTATTTTATTTATTCTGCGAAAATCACGTAGAGTTTTACCAATAATCTCAGGATTAGTAATACGTACCGTTCTACTCCCCAATTTTTCACCAATAGAGTAAGTACTACTCAACTCATTGGCCTCTTCAATATAGTTTATCTTCAGAATCTTCTGCATCAAGAATATACCAATCATAACACCTAAAACACCCATAGGATAGGAGAGAGAATAACCAACAACTGCTTGTTGACTCATCTCTGTTAATTCCTGTGAAGAACTCGTCTTCTGTATTACATCTAATAATGCAGCCAATGCTGGCGTATTAGTAGAAGAACCTGCAAAAAGACCAGCGGTCGTAGCTGGTTCGAGGTCAAAAAGCTTGTACATTCCGATGGCAATGACACCAGATAAGACTAGCATCGCCAAGATGAAGCCAACATCTTTAAATCCTCGTTTTTTAAAAGTATCAAAAAAAGCAGGACCACTACTCAAACCCACAGTATACACGAAAATGGATAAACCTAAAAAAATGATAATCTCAGGTACTTTTAGGTCAGGACTCAGCGCACCAAAGCCTAAGCCGACAAACAAAACAGCAGCTACGCCTAGTTTGCTACCACGTATGCGAATACTACCTATCCAATAGCCCAATGCTATCACGATAAAAAGAAGAAGAAGTGGATTTTGCTGAAAAGCTTCAATCATAAAGGAAAGATTGTCTCGTTTTTAATGGTTGTAAGTGCATTGATTAGTAATATTTATTCCTGTCTTATGAAATAATTATTTCACTTAGTAACGACGAAATAATAAGTCCGTCAAGTTGGTCCCGATAGCTATCGGGAA
>CAZQTE010000501.1:0-4096 GCA_964595615.1 uncultured Saprospiraceae bacterium | reverse complement strand
ATCAACCTCGTCACCACCAAAGACGAATTTACGCAGCTCATTCGCAGTTGTATAGAAGAATCCTCCATCGTTCACCCGCCGCCGTCGCCGCATGAACCAGAAGAAGAGGAACTCCTGACAGTCAATCAGATTGCTCAGTTTTTTCAAGTCTCAACCACAACCATTCATAACTGGAAGAATACGGGCGTGCTGCCGTTCGTGAAAATCAAGTCTCGTATTCGCTTTCGTAAGTCGGAGGCACTTAGTCTGTATGACCGTCGGAATAAATATGATTCTTTAACATCGAAAAATCAAAAATAATGAAAACAAATCCAAAGAAAATAGGAATTAACGACTTCAAAAAAGATGCTGAAAAGCTGAGCACAGACTTATCCAATGCTTCAACAAAACCGGGTAATGCATGTCCAATTCATTGTTTACCAAATTTTTTGGAAAATACCATCAATGAATTTCATACGGCATTCAAGTTGCCGAAGGACTACTTTATGCTATCCATGTTGACGGGAATAGGGGCGATATTTGGGAATACATTTGCTTTGGAATATAAACGTGGACAACGATATACGTCACTAATATATGGGGCAATTGTTGGCAACTCCTCAATTGGAAAATCTCCGGCTATTAATCTTAGTATCAAGGCTTTGATGAAAAAAGAAGCGGAATATTATGAACAATATCGGATAAAGTTGGCTCAATGGGAATTAGAAAACACAGATAATGCAGACGCAAAAAGTAAATCCAAAAAGCCTGTGGCGAATGAACTCATTGTCAATGATGCTACGATAGAAGCATTGAATAAAGTTTTGATGAATAATCCGAACGGCGTTCTTCTCGTCGTTGATGAGCTGATGGGATGGCTCAACAACATGAGTAAGTATAATTCTGGAAGTGATGAGCATTTTTGGTTGTCTAATTGGAGCAGTGTTATGAGTAAAAATAATAGAGCAACCAAAGATACAACCTTTAATCCATGCTTATTTATTGGGATACTTGGTGGAATTCAGCCAGGTCTTTTGAAAAATTTTGGGAGAGGCAATCGGATTGATAATGGCTTATTAGCTCGCTTTTTACACGCTTATCCTGAAAATCAAATCAAACCTTACGACGATGATAACGAGATTTCACAGGAAGTAATCGCTTTTTATGACGGAATTTTCGACAGAATTTTTGAGTTTACTAGCCAGCATCGAATGCATCTGGAGCAAGGAGAGAAAAAGCTAATTCGGTTAGATAAAGGTGCGCGCCGTCGGTTTTTAAAATGGAAAAATCACAATACTGATTTGACGAATCAGAGTGAATTCGATTCAATTAAATCAATCTACGGAAAATTGGAGACTTATTGTCTAAGGATTGCATTGATTCTTACACTTATCGAAGAATCCAATAAGACTACATTTGATGTTAGTAGTGAAATATTCGTGACATTAGCGATTATTGAAAATGCAATTGAGCTAATTGAATATTTCAGATACACAAGTCTGCAAGTCCTCGACATTATTGAAGGAATCAATCCAATTGCAGAACTTAGTATGCTACAACAACGAATTTACGCCCAACTTCCCAACCAATTTCCAAAAAAAGAAGGAGTGATTGTCGCCCAAAAATTAGGTATGGCTGACCGCACTTTTAGTCGTTTTCTGAAAAATAAAATTATTTTTTGCCGTGAGAAACATGGGATTTATGTCAAAAAACTTTAGTGACATTGTTGGCATATTTGACCTTTTTTAAGGTAAGTTTCTGATTGTCAGAGTATAAAGAATGCCGCACTATTGCCAAATATGTCATTTGATATATCTAAAAAAATGTCCACTTCGGCATTTTGATGACCATATTAATTAGCTGATTTCCAATTATTTAAATGCGTTTATGTTGATAATGTCATAAATGCCAAATTCATTAAGCAATGGTGAATTACCGATTCTCTTTGGACAAATCGTCCAAAAAGTTCCTGTGTCCGTCATGCAACAAACGAAGGTTTGTGCGCTATTGGGACAGCGAAGATGGTGAATATTTATCAGAAGATGTCGGGCGTTGCGACAGGCAGGTAAGTTGTGGGCATCATCATACCCCTAAGGAATATTTTCTGAAGAAACCGCAGGTGAAGGATGCATTATTTAAAAAGACGGATTCGAAAAATCTTCAAATAATGCAACCTTCAGCAAGTCCTGATTTTGTAAATCCAGCGTTCGTGGGGCAGACGATGAAATACTATGAATCAAACAGGTTTATCATGTATTTAAGAAGCCTTTTTGAGGATGAATTGACTCAAAAACTGATTCAACAATTTAAAATTGGAACATCTGCGAAGTGGGGTAGAAGTGGCGTCATATTTTGGCAGATTGACGCCAATCTACAACCTCGGTCGGGAAAGATTATGCTTTACAATTCCAATACTGGAAAACGTGTTAAAACGAATGGAAAGCCACAAATTGACTGGGTACATGCTATTTTAAAAAGGACGGGCAAGATGAAAAAATTCAATTTGAAACAATGCTTATTTGGTGAGCATCAAATAGCGAGTAATCTGCATGCGGATAAATATATTGCCATTGTTGAAAGTGAAAAAACGGCGATTTTGATGACGGCAATTTATCCACAATTTTTGTGGATGGCATGTGGTTCGGTGAATAATTTGAAGGCATCTATTTTTGAACGACTGGCGGGTAGAAAAATAATTCTGTATCCAGATTTGGGATGTTTTGAATTGTGGTCAGAGAAAATGAAGGAACTGAAATTGATTGGATTTCAAATAAGAATATCAGATTTATTAGAAAAAAATACGTCGGAAGAACAGCAGAAAGATGGATTGGATTGTGCTGATTTTTTTATTCAACGTGACGACTGCCGCGGGTGGGCATTAACAGACCAGGGCTATCCCTTGTTTTGGGATAGCCCCAATGGGCATGTATAAAATTTTCGAATTATAGTGCCTCTATATCAGGCGGTTAAAATTTTGACTTCCGTCATTATTTGACTTTGGGCTATCCAAGTTGGGGGCTAATTTCAAGTCATCTATAATATGAACTTTGATTATATAAATGGAAATTACTATTGCGCAGATTACCGCGAGAACAATTGCCCAAATCGGAAATACATCGTTGCTTGACTTTATTGAAGGAACATATCCATTTGCTCCTAAGTATGGTATTTGGTTCATGGTTAAAATATTTTTAAAGTTTTACTATCAACAAATTCATAAGACATATCGTAACAGAAAAAACGATTTTTTTCGTTATCGATTGCTTTGAAGTAAGTGATAAAATTGGTTTGGAATCCGAGGTTTTTCAACTCTTCGAGATTGACTTTTTTACCCGTGTTCGCCTTCAGCAATTGTCGGTTAGACCATAATACAGCATCGTGATTAGCTGTTATCGATTTGCGTGATTGGTTTTCTAATCGTGCTTTTCGACTGTTGTTATTGTGATAGCGATTCTTGCACTTCGGTGTGCAAAATGATTGGTTGAGACGCCTTGCTTCATAGGTCTCCCCACAGCCGGGACATTCTTTTTGGTAATTGGGAAAATTGTTCATTTAAACGTTTTATATGATTTAAAACGCAAATATACGTTTTAAAACGTTTAAATGCAAATAAAAAACGAATTGAAATGTCTTTATTTTTCGTTTTGATGTGTTTTAAAACGGATTAGGCGGTTTTTTTAGGAATGAATTCCGCATTTTAAAAGTATTTCCTTGCCTAAATTCATATTCAACTTACCACCTTTATCTAATACATCTCCAAACAAAATATGACACTGAAAATTTTCTGAATTAGAATGAAAGTTGCCCTTTCGTTTTTCCAAATCATAAACATTTGGGTAAATCAAAAAAGTATTTTCAGCATTCCAATATTGGTGATAAACATACATCTGTTTCAAATCTGCGTCGGAAGGGGAGGAGGAATGTAGGATTTTCCATTTAGCATCAATTACTATGATTTCTTTACCTTTTTTTAAGACAATATCTGGTCGAACACCTCTGGATTCCCAAAAAGGTTTTCGGTTTTGAAAACTTACTTGAACACTATTTTCTTTTTTTAGTAGATAAAGGGTTTTCTCATAAAAAAAATGCAGTTCATTTTGAGCCGAAAATGATTAGT
>CAZQTE010000500.1:0-4097 GCA_964595615.1 uncultured Saprospiraceae bacterium | reverse complement strand
TTTGATAAATCCCGTGACAGGAAAAAAATAAAAAGCTAAAATCAAATAATTACTTTTACTTACTTAGTTTTTTATTTTTTTCATGTTCACTTTCGTGGGATTTGTCAATGAAGAAAATTTATAGACTATGGTGATGCAAGTTGTAGATTTATTAGAAACATATACAATAGAAGAGTATTTTGCTTTTGAGGAAACGGCCTTAGAAAAGCACGAATTTATTAATGGAAAAATTATACCAATGCCAGGAGGAACAGTATCTCATAATATTATTGCTCTAAACATTGGTGCAGCTTTAAAATACGCCTTAAAAAAACATTCTAAAAAGTATTTTGTGATGGGAAGCGATATGAAAATATCTATTCCTCAGAAAAAACAGGTACGCTATCCTGATGCCGTTGTTATCTGTGAAAAAATTGAAACACTAGACGGACGAAAAGACACCATTGTAAACCCTCTCGCGATTATTGAGGTTTTATCGAACAGTACGCGTGAATTTGATAAAAGAGGAAAGTTTGAGCTATATCAACGCATTCCAAGCCTAAAAGAATACATTCTCATCGAACAAGACTCACCAGAAGTTAGCACTTTCTTTCGAGAAGAGAAAGACCTGTGGCGTACTCAAGAAACAACAGATATAAGCGTAAAAGTGAAGCTACGCTCGCTCGATATTGAGATAGATATGGAAGATATTTATGATGGAATTAATTTTTGATAAATGTGGATAACTCTCACTTATCCACAAAACAATGTGAATAACTGTATAAAACTTCTCAACAAACGTTAAAATCTCATTTTTTTTGAAGGACGGACAACCATTTTCGTTGTTTTGAGCATATAGTAGATGTATCTAATCTTCTATTTTACGTTTTTCAATAAAAATACACCATGAGATTCCTTTATTGCCTTCTTATCCTATCTAGTTTTAACTCTCTTTTCGCGCAAGATGAATGCGCTTTTGATTTCCACGAGTTTGATGCTAATTTTAAAGAACAAGCATTGGCAAACTTTGTCACCAAAGGCGTGACACCTCCATTCAAACATTTAGAAATTCCTTTTGAAGATTTCACTCTCAAACCAGACTGTCCTAATATTTTTACTTTGCCCTCAGGTACAATGATTGATGTGCCCAAAAATGCCTTTCGAGATAAAAATGGCAAAATCGTTGAAGAAAACGTTGTGCTTTATTATCGTGAATTTAATAATCCAACGGATATTTTATTGAGTGGTATTCCTATGAATTATAAGACGCCAGAAGGTGATATGCCTATGCAATCTGCTGGAATGTTTGAGATACGCGCGAGTACGTCGGAAGGGGAGGAGTTATTTGTGAATGAAAATGAGCCGATTAGTGTGAGTGTGATTTCAACGGAAGCAGAGGACGATTTTAATTATTATGAAATGGGTGATGAGACGGGGGAATGGGTGGAAAAAGGGAAGGATGAATTGGATTATATAGGAGACTGGAATCTTTTTGCTTCAAATGTCGATAAACCTGAGTTAAAGCTTCCTCCCTTAAATATTGATGTACTATCAAGAAAAGTTCTTAGAAGAAATCGTAAACTGAAGTTTAAAGCCACTATTAGATTGTCAAAGAAGAAAAATTATGATAAAATTATTGGAATGAATAGTTTAGCTTTCTCAGAAATGAGCGCTTGGAAAAATCTTATTTGGATATATGACGGAGATAAGAAAAATGAAGTGAGACGTAAATTGATTGAGATTGATAAAAATCAAAAAAGATATTCTTATAAACGTGTAGGCAGATATATGCAAGCAGAAAAACTATCAGATAGTCTGCATTTGACGGATATAAAATTGATTGTAAATCCAGAAGGAGATAATTATCTCTTTTCATTTTTCTGGGCAGATGAAAGTTTTACAATTCCTGTTTACCCTTATTTTAAAACCAAGAGCGAAAAAATTGAACAAAAGCGAAATTTAAAAGCCTTTAATGAGTATTTGGTTTTATTGGAAGAAAGAAGAATAAGATGGAAACGTAAAAAAGCATTTTACGAGTCTGAAAGTATTTTATACGAACGCGCTCAAGAAATATGGAAAGAACAAACTGAACTTGCAGAAAAGAATGGAAAGACACTGAATCCTTTAGATTTTGAGTTAGCATTAGGGAAAGAATTACCGACACTAGCACGTAGAAGAACGTCGATTCAAAATTTTGGTGTGTGTAATATTGACAGGATATTAAAAGGATTAAGTAGAGAGGAGATACTGGTAGAAGCAGAAGACGAAACAGGACAGCCTTTGAAAATTGAAACTTGTTATATTTGGGATGATGCGAATGGTATATTATTACCTTACTTTTCGAATAGTATCCAACTCATGAGAAATTCTAAAGAAAATACGTTAACTCTTCTATTTGCAGATAACCAAACCGCTGTTGTCAGTACAACAGAGTTTAATGAAGCGATGAAAGTTAAAAAAGGAAAAAAAATCAAATTCACAGTAGAGCCTAAAGCCGACGAAACCATTAACCGCCAACAAATATCTGAAATAACCGCTGCCCTGTGAAAATCTTAAAATTCCTTTTAATATTCCAATTTGTATGTTTAGGCTGTACTTTTTTATCTGCACAAAATTCTTCAACAGAGCTTGTTGATTACGAGAACTTTGATGCAGAATTATTTAATCAAACAATATTTGAACTCGTCAACAAGGAAAGAAAAAAAAGAAAAAGAACTGCTTTTCGCTATAAAAATAAATTAGAACAGCTGGCTTATGTAGAATTAAAAAAAAAGAGAGGCACTTATTTTAAATCAGACTTTAGAAAAAAGCCACGCCTTTTAAAATATTTACAAAAAGGACGTAGGCAAGTGGGCTATCCTGCAAGCTATTTAGAATGCAGCTTCGATTATCTCCCCGCCTTGCAATACGACAAAAAGCAAAAATACCTCTATCGACCAGACGAAGGTGAGCAGGTAGATTTTTTCATTTACAATGGAAAGGACAAGGAAAAAACCGAAATCGAACCACATACATATCTTTCTTTAGCCCAGAAAGCTCTCAAGCAAATGGGAAGTATCGGCGCAAAGAATTTTGGTCGCACCAAGTTTTACCAAGACTTTGCCTGCGCGACTATGATAGTACAAAAAGAAGAAAAACGCATGCCTTACATCAAGGTCCTCTGTGTCCTCGGAGGCTATCGACTCAGCTTACTCAAATAACAAAATGCAACACGGAACAACTTTTGCCGTTAGTTAACAAGACCCCTACAAATTTGTCTGAAATTTACCGTTTTGGTAGGTAAATCGACATTAACGACGAAAAAATGCTAAAGAAGAGCATATTTTTTCTTTATTTGCGTTGTTAAATCTTCCCCCACTTTATTAATCAATACAAAAAAGTCAATACCCGATAACAGTTTCAATGCGATATATCCCATACATACTATTTTGTTTAATCTGCTTCGCTTCCTGTGATGACCAGACAAGACGGATGTCGGGCTATGAAGTACATGGCATTGACATTTCTCATTATCAATCTTTTGTAAATTGGGATACTGTGGCTACTCAAGGTGTTCGCTTTGCTTTTATGAAAGCGACAGAAGGACATGAATTTGTGGATACTATGTTTTGTCACAATTGGGAAGCTACTCAACAAGTTGGAATCAAACGCGGTGCATATCATTTCTTTCGACCTACTTTAAATGCCAGAACTCAAGCCTTGAATTTTCGAAAAAGCGTTACTCTGCAAGTGGGAGATTTGCCGCCAGTCTTAGATGTGGAAGTAGTAGATGGCGCAACAAAAACTGAGGTTATTGTTGGTGTGAAGACGTGGTTAGATATGACCGAAATTCACTATGGTATTCGCCCAATTATCTATACTAATCTTAAGTTTTACAATAAATATCTCGTTGGACATTTCGATGAATATCCGATGTGGATAGCGCGTTACAACAATTATGCACAGCCAAAATTAGCCGCAGGCAAAAAGTGGGACTTTTGGCAATATGGTAATCGTGGACGCCTCAGAGGTATCGATGGTGATGTCGATTTTAATGTCTTCCGTGGAAGTATCTTAGAATTAGAAGAAATGACCGTACCTGAAAGAACAGTTTGGGCAAGATAAATTTTATTTCTTAG
>CAZQTE010000499.1:0-4101 GCA_964595615.1 uncultured Saprospiraceae bacterium | reverse complement strand
TAACTCACTACATTATTTCAAAACGGGTTCAACAACCGAGAATACTTCCTCCCTCTCGTCCATCCCGTTTCTGTTCTCACTTTCATCTGAAATTTAAGTACCAAGACATATTTAACTTGCGTCGCCGCTAGGTTCAAACACATTTTAGTTAATTTAGGAACGCGAAATAAATAAATTGACATTCTCTCTCAAGAATGTTAAGTTATTTAATTCGCGTTCCTTATTTGCAAAATTTCTACTGAATTCAATGAGAAATTATCAGTCATTTATCTTTTCTATTTTAAAAATACTAAAAAGCGTCATGCTGTTTGGGCTACTTGTTTTTGGTCAGCAAGTCAAGGCACAAACCTTAAATGCTCCTCCAGAGATGGTCTTTATTGAAGGGGGGAGTTTTAAAATGGGATGTACTGAAGAACAAGAGAAGGCACTTATTCAAAATGGCTATTCGGAAGGTTGCAAGACGGCTTGGGTACAAGACGAATTGCCAGTCCATGAAGTATCCTTGCGGCACTTTTACATTGGAAAATATGAGATTACGCAGAGTCAGTGGGCAGCTGTAATGCCAAAAGATACCTTAGTTTTCAATGTTGGTATGGGGGTAAATTACCCTGTTTATCATGTTAGTTGGTACGATGCGGTGACGTTTTGCAATCGGCTAAGTGTACAAGAAGGATTTACACCCTGCTATTATACCGACCCCAATTTTGAGGTCGTATTTGACTCGCTGGTTGGTCGAGCTAAAGTATATGTGAACATACATTGGAATACTGCGGCAGACGGTTATCGTTTGCCTATAGAAGCAGAATGGGAATACGCGGCACGAGGCGGTCAATCTAACAAAAATTATGCTTATTCAGGCAGTGACTCGCTACAAATGGTAGCAGTGTTTAATGAAAATAACAAAGAGAAAGGTGGTAACGTTGTCGGGTCTAAAAGCCCCAATGGACTGGGTTTATACGATTTGAGCGGCAATGAATGGGAGTGGACTTGGGATGGCTACTTAGAAAGTTATTATGAAAATTCACCTGAATGCCAACCAATCGGACCGCTTTGGAGCGAGCACAGAGTTTGTCGAGGTGGCAATTGGCGTAGTCAAGCCGCACATGCGCGTATCGCAAATCGAATTGGTTTATATCCAGGGCTTCGAACATTTAATATTGGATTTCGAGTGGCGCGAGGGAAAATGAAGGCGAAGCATTGTATGGAGGATAGACCTTGATGAAAACAGTCGACGAAGCGACAGATATTTAGTTGTATCTTTTTAAGGTTTAAATTCTGTCAGATAAAGACAGATGCTGTCTACTCGTTTTTTGACCTTTTTACACCAGCTCTTTTGTTATTATCAGGAGGTCGAAAATTTTCAATTTTCGACCTCCTGATAATTTTAAATGCAGTCCTGTTAGGACATTCAGGCTCCGGGAAAACGACCCTCGCAGAAACGATGTTGTTTGAAGTCGGAGCCTTGTCAGACGAGGCACTTAGCAGGTGCGTAACATCAGATTTTAAGTGTAATGCCTTTGGTTCACCGCTCCTGTTTTTTAACAATCCTAAGAAGAGGGCTTCAAATTTTACTTTTAAAAAATCTAAAAGTCGTTGCAAAAAACGCCTCCAAATCAGCGTTTAAATTAGGTAGCTTTTTCACGACTGATAACGGTAGAACAGCACCTTTCCAATCCCCTGTTTTCCATTCTCCAAATGTCAAATCGGGGGCATTATCAAAATCAATCGTTGCATCTTTGACCCAACCATAGATATAAAAATAGGGTTCATTGACAACCGTATCTGCTATGGCAAATCCACAGCCAACGGATGCCGTGTCGCCTTTTGCCCCTGTTTTGAGAACATGATAAGTGCCGGTATCAAAATGATGTGGCCAAATATTAATCGCAGAAGGAGGTGTAATAATCGTATTCACCACTGCAAAAGTTTCTGCTGCCATCTGCCGAATTTCTGCCCATTCTGTAAGGGCTGCACGTTCTGGTTGCACCAAGATATATTGCTGCAAATCATAGTCGTCAGGCAATTCATAATGCAATTCGAAGTCAGGTAAATTTACATCCATTCGTTTTTGAAATTCGGCTAAAACCTCAGGTATAGATTTCCCCTCCAAAGTAAATACCTCAGAATTATCGTCAGAAACTATCGCTAAATTAAAATCTCGAAAACGAAGTTCGGCAACATAAATCTGTCCATTAATTGTAATGGGTTTGCCGATTAAAGCATCTTTCGTTGTTTCATAAACAACAGTCGTTTGGCTATCGTCTGCTTTTTCTTCGCCTAATTTTTTGCCCAAAAAAGCGAGTAATTGAGTTGCTTTATGAATTGGTGTTTCTGTCTTGATGTATCGGTTGATATTGATGTTTTTCATTGTTATTTTGTATTAGATTTTATGAATGAGATTTGAGCAAGTTTAAATTTCACTCAACCTCATTCATAAAGTCTATTAACTCCTGCGTATTTAATACCCGTTAATCGGTGCATATCATAGTCAAAAGTGCTTAAATCATCTTTTGCAAATTTGTTCACATTATTATGTCCACAGGCGCGCGCTACTACTTTGATAAGGTCGTTAGCTGCTGTAAAAAAATTATACAATTGTTTTGCTGATTTTTCAATTTCCTGGCGTTGTCGCAAACCTGGTTTTTGGGTCGCAATACCTACTGGACAATTATTTGACCCACAAGCTCGCATTCCCAAACAACCAATTGCTTGCAACGCTGAATTAGAAACAGCAATAGCATCTGCCCCTAACATCATCGCTTTAGCAAAGTCTTCTGGCACTCGCAAACCACCCGTAATTACTAAGGTAACACCTTTTGCTTTGGACTTATCTAAATGCTGTCGCGCTCTCGCTAATGCTGGAATGGTTGGAACATTGATATTGTCTCGCAAAATTGTCGGAGCAGAACCCGTGCCTCCTCCTCGTCCATCCAAAATGATGTAATCAACGCCTACTTTTAAGGCAAAATCAATATCTTCTTCGATGCGAGAAGCCGCAATTTTGAAACCAATAGGAATCCCACCAGTTAGTTTTCTGACTTTCTTCGCAAACTTTTTAAAATCTTTGACTCCATTCAAATCCGGAAAGGTTGCTGGAGAAATTGCCGTTTTTCCTTCTTCCAATTCTCTTACTTCTGCGATTTCACCAACTACTTTATTACCTGGCAAATGCCCGCCCGTTCCTGTTTTGGCACCTTGTCCTCCTTTAAAATGAAAGGCCTGCACTTTTTTTAATTTATCCCATGAAAAACCAAATTTAGCAGATGCCAATTCATAAAAATAACGGCTATTGTTGGCTTGTTCATCTGGCAGCATTCCTCCTTCTCCTGAACAAATTCCTGTTCCTGCCATCTCTGCCCCCATTGACAAGGCTACCTTAGCTTCGCGCGATAATGCACCAAAAGACATATCCGACACAAAAATCGGCATATCTAATTTCAACGGTTTTTTAGCATTTGAACCGATAACAACTTTAGTTTTTACTTTTTCATCATCCAATAATGGTCTACGCGATAATTGAGCGGGCAAAAACTGAATGTCTTCCCATTTGGGCAAATTTTTTCTATCCACCCCCATAGACGCAGAGGGGCCGTGATGACCATATTTGCTTAATCCATGTTTTGCTAAGTGCTGAATATAGCCTGTATGCGGTTCGGTATCTGCGGGATGTGTATCTGCATAAGCCCCTAAATATTCGTCTCTGTTGAAAGGTTGAGGGTGCAATTCTTCAAAAGCAATCACATCTGCTTTGTCTATATAAACGGCGTTGCGATAGATGATTGCCTCAAATTTATGCAATACTTCACTGTTGTTGTAGGCACTCACTCCCGTATCAATTCGGTAATCCCAATCGTGAACGCCACAGATTATATTGTCATTTTCATCAACATACCCATCAGACATCATTGCTCCTCGATGTAGACAACGACCATACAAGACAGAAACCTTATCATCAAATCGTATAATGACTAAATCGGTATTTTCTACTAAAGCATGAGCGGGTTTTCGGTCTGGTAAATCTGATAATCGGGTAAGTTTTACGGGATCCAATAACTCTTTGTAAGTTGTTTTAGGCATTTTTTCGTTTTTAATTTATTACAC
>CAZQTE010000498.1:0-4110 GCA_964595615.1 uncultured Saprospiraceae bacterium | reverse complement strand
AATATCTGTTCTTCCTTCTCGAAAGAACCGAAAATATTAGTTGCAACAAGTACAAACTCCTGATTCAATACAAGAAGCAATATTAACACTAACATTTTCATTACAATTAGGATTATCTTGGTCTAAGACATCAAATGTTATTCCTGTAGCATCAACAGGGTATGGCCCGAAAGTTACGGTTTGACCATAAGAGCCTGTCTGTCCATTTGCTAGCCAACCACTCCCATTTCCTAATATTCTTATTGAAATAGTAAATGTGTCATCTGATAAGTTCGAAACTGTCCCATTATTATTATAACTAGGTTGTAATATCTCTACATTTAAGTTTGTACTGCATGGAATATAATTACCAAGACAGGTACAACTGTCTTGTTGTATTTCGTCATCTGTCGTAAAGTTATTACCGTCGTCGCATGAGGAACCTACATCTGCAGGTAAACTAGGGTCATTATCATCACAATCCTCTGAGGCACACACACCATCTCCGTCCGCGTCAGCAGGGTCAACACAATCACTACAAATAGGATTGGTCGCTGGAAGTACTGTTATCACGACATTATCGAATGCTGTACAGCCATAATTGTCGGTTACTGTAAGGTTGTAAGTTGTGCTTGTTAAAGGAGAGACTGTTCTTGATTGTCCATTTCCTATACCATTGTCCCAATTATATAAATATGGAAATCCACTTCCCGAAGCTGTTGCACTTATTACCGTTTCCTCTCCTATACATATACTTGTTCCTGCTAGCGCATTTGCTGTAATGTCACAAGTAAAGAAACCAAAATCTACAGTTAGATTACTCAAGTTATCCACAGCTGCCGTTCCTGTAACTGAACCCGAATTATAACTAGCTGGTTCGCCTTCATTAGTTGGTTCAATATTACCTAATGTAATTATCCCTGAACGTATACCTCCACCTACAGCTGCATCTAATCCATTATCATTATTGTCACCATTTGAGTTTGGATTTGTTTCCTGACTTGTGCCTGTAGAAGATGTATAATTTTCTAAATTGTTTCCGGAATTGAAATTAGCGGCAAGAACTTCGATGATGTAATCGCCTGCTGGTAATTCATCGAAACGATAATAACCACCATTGGCAGTTGTTACATTCAAGGCTTGGGTACCTCCAGTGTCTGGGTCGCTATCATAAATGCTACCATCACTATTTAATAATCGAACTTGAACGCCATTTATACCTGTATCTGAACCGTCTAAATTACCATTATTGTTAATGTCTTGAAATATTTGATTTCCAAGACTATACCTAGGGACAGTAATAAGTCCCATGTCGTATTTATGAATTCCTGAACCCGTGACATCTGTAATAATATCAATAAAAGGTAAGCCATTAGGACGAGAACCTAAACTGCCTGAGGTTAGATTATTACCATCTATATCAGAGTCAATATTATCCCGAGAGCCCGCATTATTCATTGGTGTAATATTGTACTTGTCATCACCTATCGTTAGTTCACCGTTAGTAAATTGACCATTACCAAATACAATAAAGTATTGAGAAGAATAGCTCATTCCAGACCAGTAGGTATTAGCAGTGGCAAGACCACTACCATTTACCGTAATACCTGTAGTATCTACATTTTCTTTACTAAAGTAATATTGTCCTAAGCTGTTAGTTTTATCTAAACCTACTAATAAGCCATTTCTATCGTATAATTGGACTGTTAAGTCGCTAATGCCATTTTCACAACCGTCCTGTAGACCATTTTCTTCCGTATCATGCCAAACATAATTTCCTATTTCTAAAGGAAGTATAGGACAAGCTGCCTCCAAATCCCCTAAGCCCGCAGTCTTTCCAAATCCACCATTTGCGCGTGTATCAGGTACTAAAACATATACTTCTCTGGTCAATCCTGTAGTATTGTCTAACGCTTTTATTCCTGCATCAAAGACGACCATGGCATCATAGACTACACTGTAGACTCTATTGTCAGAAGGACTCAACCATATTCCACCTAATCCTGTATTCTGGTGTGCCGCATTGAAATAATCTCCACTATAATAACTACCTCTAGGTGTTGTCGCTTCGGGCCAACCAACTCCCAAGCCTGCGCCAGAGGTCGTTACACCACCACAGCTACCATTTGATTCGAAATTGTAACTATTACTACTGCTATCATAACAAAAGCGTATGATATCACCTGCCCTAGATTCATAAACTAATAAAGTACCATCTCCTGCAATGGGTTTCCCTGCTTCACTTCCGTATTGGTCAGAAGCTACATCTCTTAAACCTAAGATAATATCTTCACCATCAAATTCTATATCGACAGGCATTGTTTGATTGTTGTCTCTATAATTATCTTTGAAATCATCTCGCCAATGAAAAAATTTATGAATAGTACCGCCCTTTTGTATACTCTCCTGTAAAACAAATGTCCAAGCTCCCGTGGCAGGATTGAGAGAATATACATAAACAACTGCAGGACTATTTGAACAACAAATATTATCTCTGTCTCTACTTTGCTCAGAGTCTATTGCTGCTACATAAAGTAATCCATTGTGGTATTTTAATCCGAAAGGTCGCATATCGTATGCGGGATCTCTGGGTTTTAAAATAACATTGGGGTCGGTTGCTTGGTTAAGTGGGAAAGGAAAAGTTGGTTGGACTGCTCCTGGATTTTGCAAATCAATTTGGTAGATATTTCTATCTTCTAAATTCATGACATACAAGGTACTTTCGTCATCAGATATTTCCATATCACCTAAACTTGTGCGTCCGACTTTATTCCAAGAGTCGACATCATTAAACCAGCAAGCAAAATTTGTCATATTGCCAGAAGCATCGATACAAGTACTGGATTCTGAATAGTCATGAGTATTTGCACCTGCAGTATTCGCTCCATAAATTGTGTTTAAATCTGCAAATACTGTAGTGGGATTAACATTGTTTAGGTCTATTTCATAGATTGCTCCTGTTCCACCTGGACCAAAACCTGCGTGCCGTTTTAGATAGGCTGCTACGTAAGCTTTCTTAGTCGTTTTATTTACGGCAAGACCGAAAGTCGTTCCGATATGTTCATGATTAGCGTAATGAACTACATTTTGTGTGGCATTTGTATTGGGGTCATCAATTTTGTTAGTCATTACTCCTACAAAAGCATCATTGTCTTTGTATTGACCATTATAGCCTCCAAAATTATAACAAGAAGTAACAAGTAAGGAATTAGCAACACATGGGTCTCTAGGAGCTAATCCAAATTCGACACAGTTATTCGGTTGACTAAATTGTACTTCAGACCCATTATTTGCTCCGATATGACTTGGACTATAATTATTGGAAAGAGAATTTGATAGGACAAACTCTATACGGTAGGTTTCATTATTGTCGAGGCTACATAACTGCCAATCTCCATTACTATCAGAAAAGGTTGTGCCGACCAGTGTATTATTACAATCATAGATATTGACTCTAACTCCAGCTATACCTAAATCTGCGGTATTGTTTGTACCATTAGAGTCTAAATCAGAAAAAGTGAAGCCACCTATACATCCAGATGTAGGATTACAGGCAGATTGCTCTGGTCCAATAACGGATGTTGTTTTTATTTCATTTTTCAATACCCTAAGTACTTTGTCAAATAAAGAATTAGCTGCTATGAGATTAGAAAATGAGCTAAAAAAAATAAAACAAAATAAAATTAAAAATTTTCGATTTGAAAAAATATTAAAGTATTGACTATTGGTTTTAGAAGTAAGTTTATATGGTGTAATATTTATTTTTGAAAAAAAATCTTGAATTACAATCATTTATGTGTCTATTTTTTTTTGTAAAGTGCTGACAATCAATGGTTAAAAGGGCACAGAAGAACAATGAGAGATATTCTGATAAATTGTTAGGGTAACTTGTTGAGTCTAGGGTAACGTTAGAAATTGTTTAAATAGGAGGTTTGTTATTATACTTATCAAAAGTTGTTCCCTATTGAGTTTAATTAGATGAGAATACACATTCGATTTGGAAAGTCTATGAGATGAAATTTGGAGCAGAGATTTTTTCTCGAGTATTAGCACGGAGAAATTATGTTAAGATGCTTCTTAGTAACGACAAAACAATAAGTCCGTCATCTGGACAGGTCAAATTTTCCTCAT
>CAZQTE010000497.1:0-4123 GCA_964595615.1 uncultured Saprospiraceae bacterium | reverse complement strand
TTCACTTGAAGAGTCTAACATCTAAAGTCTAATATCTTTTGTCCAAAGTCCAAAACAAAGAATTATGTCAAAGCAAATTAATTTATTCCTATTGTTAGCGATTGTTACAGTTTTTGGAGCATGTAATAATGCCAATAAACCAGCAGAAGCTGTCAGTGAGCAGCAACAGGATACACCAACAATGAACGCAAAAGAACAAGCTGTAGTAGACACTCAAAAAGAAAAAATCCTTCAAGGAGATTCTGGAGAAGCTGCTGCTATGACGGCTAAGCAAGCATCCGAAAAGATGGCTAAAGGCACAAAGGCTTCAGATACAAATATTATTGATGGAGAAGCTAAGCCTAAAGCCTCTACTCCAATGACCGATGCAGACAGATTACGCCAAAGAGTAGCCGAACAGCAAACAGGTCAGAGTGGAACTGGTAATTTGATTGATGCTGCACCTGCTGCTGGCAAAGCTGAAAAGCTAGCTCAAAAAGCCAAGTCTACCATTAAAAATACAAAGGTATCAACACCTACAGTCAACACGCCAACTCAAGAAGCACCAAAGAAAATGGACGGGGCACCAGCGCATGATGACTGGAATGCTTTGTTGTCTGCAAATGTAAGCAGTGCTGGTAAAGTAAATTATAATGGTTTTAGAGGCTCACAAGCTAAATTGAATGCTTACTTGGATAAACTGAAAAGTAATCCACCTGTAGCATCTTGGTCACGCAATGAGAAAATGGCTTACTGGATTAATGCATACAATGCTTTTACTGTGAAAAAAATCATTGATAATTACCCGTTAGGTAGTATTCAAGAATTATCAGGCGGAAAAGTTTGGGATGATAAATGGATTAATCTTGGTGATAAAACCTACTCTTTAAATGAAATCGAGAATGGTATTTTACGTCCAACATATAAAGATGCACGCATTCACTTTGCTGTGAATTGTGCTGCTAAATCTTGTCCTTCTTTACACAATCGTGCATTTACTGCAGGTAACTTGGAAAGCAAATTAGCACAATTGACTAAGAAATTTGTAAATAATACTGATTTTAATACAATTACAGCAGATAAAGTGACGGTTTCTAAAATCTTCGATTGGTATAGTGCTGATTTTGGTGATTTGAAAGCTTTTTTAAATAAATATTCAAATACGCCAATTAACGCAGATGCAGCTCTTGATTACACAGAGTATAATTGGTCATTAAACGAGTAGATACTCGGCATTGCCAAGTCTAAATAGTGCAAGAATAGCGCGTAGGGAATTGTCTCTACGCGCTATTTTTATGTGCAATAATTTTAAAAAAGTCCATTGCTAAATAGTAGACCTTATTCAATCACAACTGTCATAACTAAATACCCCAAGATAATTCTTATCTTGCGCACTCTAAATAATTACTTCTCTTTTCCTTCAAAAACATTAGAACACAGCATGCAAAAGTTTACAAAATTTCTATGCTTAGCATTAATCCTACTAAGTACAATAATAACAAACGCCCAAGAATTTGACGGTTATGCCCTCTTCAATCGAGGAAATGACAATACGACTTACCTAATTGACAAAAATGGAGACATTGCCCATACTTGGTCAATGGACCGTCCATGTAACTACGCCGTCCTCCTCATGGAAAATGGAAATATCATGCGTGGTGCAATTAATCAAGGAAATGACTTAAACGGTGCAGCTGTTGGTGGAATGGTACAAGAAATCACGCCACAAGGAGATGTTGTCTGGGAATTTGTTTACTCAAATGAAGACCATGTTTCGCATCATGATATTACTTTAATGCCTGATGGAAATGTTCTTTTGACCGCATGGGAAGTGAAAAATTCTACAGCATTAGATGCTGCGGGTTACACTGGAAATTCAAATGTACGTTGGCCAACGCATTTCGTAGAAGTATCTCAAATTGGGGACAGTTCTGAGGGCGAAATTGTTTGGGAATGGCACATCTGGGACCACTTAATACAAGATATAGACGAAACGAAACCTAATTTTGGCGTGGTGAGTGAGCATCCAGAGTTGATGAATATCAATGTTACTACTGGTGGTGGTGGCGGTCCTGGCGGAGGCGGTGGTGGAAACAGTGGAGACTGGTTCCACGTTAATGGCGTCAATTATAATGCAGAACGCGACCAAATTTGTTTTTCTTCTCGTTTCTTAAGTGAAGTTTTCATCATAGACCATAGTACGACGACTGAAGAAGCGGCAGGACACACAGGTGGAAATGCAGGCAAAGGTGGTGACTTTTTGTACCGTTGGGGAAATCCAGCAAATTATGGTGCAAATGGGGCGCAACAACTCGCAGGACCAGTGCACGACTCGCGTTTTATCCCCGATGACGGCAGACCACGCGGAGGATTTATGCAATTTTTCAATAATACAGGCATCAATGGAACATCAACGGTAGATGCGATTGAATTGCCTTTATCCGCAGATGGTTACAATTATGATATGAATGCAGACGGTACTTTTGGACCAGATGAGGTGACCTACCGTCATTTCTGCGAAGACAATGCAAACGGTCAGTCTGCCTCAAATTCTATGTCAAACGGCAATGTTTTCGTTAATCTTTCGCAAGGATATATGTACGAAGCGGACTTAGAGGGCAATGTCATCTGGCAATATGTCGCCGACTCTCAAAAAGCATTTCGTTACGAATGTGCGCACCCAGGAGTCCAAGTTTTGACAAATACCGGAGTCATAGAAGCTCAATGTGATGCTGTCAATAGCACAAACGAAATCGCAGCTGAAAGTATCAAAATTTCTCCCAATCCATCCACAGGAATTTTCAAGATAAACGGTATCTCCAACGAATTTTCTTTAGAAAAAATCACAGTCACAGACCTTTTAGGCAGAACTATTCAAACTCTGAATCCTGTACAGTCAATTGACCTTGCTGAACAAGCAAAAGGACTATACTTCCTCAATTTATACTTCGCAGAAGCAGGTGTTGTGACTAAGAAAGTTATTATAGAATAGGAAAAAAAGGAGAGAGCAAAGAGGGGAGAGGAGAGAGTGGCTGTTCAAGTCATATTAGCCCTCTCACCTCTCTCCTGACCCCTCTCACCTAAAAAAAGAAACAATGAAAAATCTCTTCCTCTTAATTATAATCCTTGCACTCCAAAACCTCACCGCACAAGAAAACTTCTACGATTTAAATACTGTCCAAGAAATCCGCATTTACTTTGAACAAGACGATTGGGATGCAGAATTAGATGCCAATTATGTGGCGGGTGAAGGCGAGCGCATTTTGGCAGATTTAGTGATAAATGGCGAAGCTGTTGATAGCGTTGGTATTCGTTATAAAGGCTTTAGTTCGGTGAGTGTCGATAGGGAAAAAAATCCTTTTAATATCAAATTGGATTACATCAAAGGCAATCAACGCTATGACGGTATTAATAAAATAAAATTGAGTAATGTCATCCAAGACCCGTCTTTTTTGAGGGAGACATTGTCTTATAGCATTGCGCGTCAATATATGCCGTCCTCCCGTGCGAATTATGCGAAGGTGTTTATCAATGACGAATATTGGGGTTTATATACCAATGTAGAATCTGTGAATAAAGATTTTTTGGTTGAACATTATGGCTCAAATGACAATGCTTTTTTCAAATGTAATCCAGAAGAATTAGATTTTGACGGAGAAAATTCTAATCTCGGAAATGCGCTTGGTTCAGATACGACAGAGTATTTTCCATTCTACGATATTGAATCTGATGCTGGTTGGACAGATTTATATGAATTGATTGATATCTTAAATGAAAGCCCAGAAGAGATTGAAAACATCCTAAACGTAGATAGAACATTGTGGATGCATGCCTTCAATTATGCTTTGATAAACTTCGATAGTTATGTCGGTTATGCTCAAAACTATTACGTTTATCGAGACGATAATGGACAATTTAACCCAATCTTATGGGATTTGAATCAATCCTTTGCGAGTTATAGATTGACGGATGCTTCGGAGCATTTTGACGGATTTTCGATAGCGCAGGCGAAGACAATGGACCCACTTTTACACTATTCGAGTGTTTCTGTTGTACCGCGTCCTTTGATGCGCAATTTATTTGAAAATGATTTCACTCCTATACACTTTTTATAAGTATTTGATAATGAGTGGTTTATTTTTTT
>CAZQTE010000496.1:0-4143 GCA_964595615.1 uncultured Saprospiraceae bacterium | reverse complement strand
AGTTATTGAATTACTTTTACTAACGGTAAAATATAAATTCATGAGTTTTATTAAATCTATGCAAGAACGTTATACGACAAAAAAGTATGACCAAACAAAAAAAATATCATCAGAAAAAATTGAAGAGTTAAAAGAAATCTTACGCCTCAGTCCTTCTTCTGTTAACAGCCAACCCTGGAAATTCATCTTCGTTACAGACCAAGAGATTAGGAATAAATTAGCTAAAGTTTCGATGCATAATGCGGCTAAAGTTGAAAATTGTGATACAGTTATTGTTTTTAGTCGCATTGACAATCTGGAATTATTTGAAAACCAACTCAAGGTCTCTCCCCATCCTATAGCTTTTGAATATTATAAAAACTTAGCCAGTACACAATCCGTCGAGCAAATCAAAGCTTGGCTTGACCGTCAAGTTTATTTAGCTCTTGGGGTCTTATTGAGTGCGTGTGCAGAAATGAAAATTGACTCTACGCCTATGGAAGGAATTGAACCAGAGGAGTATGATAAGATTTTAGGTCTAAAAGATTATCATGCGATAGTTGCGGTCGCGATTGGTTATCGAGATGTAGAAGATAAAAATCAACTTTCTGTGAAAGCGAAATCGAGGAGGACTTTTGAGGAGGTAATTGAAACCATATAAAACTCCCTGAAAAAGATACAATTTATCTGGGAAGTGTTACTCCATTTTCATAAACAACGATAATCTAAAAATAATGTCAAATCAAAAACTAACTATCATAGCCAAAATATTGGTTAAAGCAGAGAATAGAGAATTCGTAAAAGCAAAACTACTTAAGAACATAGAGCCCACACGAGCAGAAAAAGGCTGTATAGACTACGACCTCCACCAAGATAATGAGAATGAAAATCTATTCTTATTCTTTGAAAATTGGGAAAGTCGCGAGTTATGGCAAGACCATATAAAAAGTGCGCATATAGCTGAATATAGAGAAGCTACTAAAGGAATGATAGAGGAATTTACTTTAAATGAAATGACGCAGATTGGGTAAATTTTGGATTGACTTTGGGAAAGGCAGTTAAGCGATTTTGGTTGTTTAGCTGCCTTTTTCATTTAGGGAATAGATAGATTATCTTTTAATACCTCAATGCTCATTAAAGCTAATAAAACTATACTTAATCCTATGTGTTCTTCGACGATGCGACATTTTTTCAAAATAAAAATTCAAATCAAGGCAGATGTCAAAAGAAACTCAAATCCGTACCCTCTTCTCTCGTCAACATGATACAATATTTCCTAAATTAGGTGTTTTCCTCGGCGGTCCTACGCCATCCGACGGAGAAATGTTAACAGGTTGGCGCAGAGTCGTCACTGAGAAATTAAAAGCTGATAAACGCTTAAACCCTAGTATGATTGTCGTATCTCCTGAGCCTGAAACTGGTTTTTGGTCTGAGATTGACAATCCAAATCCTCAAAATGAATTGGAAGTCGTCCGAGACAAACAAATGCCTTGGGAACTCCAATATCTCAATCTCTGCGACATTACCGCTTTCTGGCTTCCAACTTATTGGAATAAAGAAAAAGCAGGCGTTTTTCCTGCAAATATAGGCCCGACAAGCCGCTGGGAGTTTGGCTTTTTCTTACAAGAGTATTTAAAAAGTCCTCAAAAAAGGCACTTCATTGTCGGTGCACCCGAAGATGCGGAAAGTGTAAAATGGGCGAAGAAAATCACTGATATTTATGGAATAAAATGGCATGTTTTGCCGAAGAAGGATAAAGGAAAATTGGTGGTGGATTCTTTTATTGAGGAGATTGCGGAGACTTTATTAAAAAATGAATGGAAGTATTAATTTTTTAGTACAGGTGAAGCGATTTCAATTGTAAAATACCTACCAAATCAAAGCATTCGAAAAACCCTCTAATTCCTCTCAAAACATACCCAAAAACCCACTTTTTTTTCGTACTTTTGTCCGCCTTTGAGAGAAGGCAGAGAACTACACATTCGAAACACTGTTTTTCATAAATAAATCAGGAATTTATTCAATATGAGCGATAACAAAGAAGAAGAATACAACGACGACGAGAAGAGAGAAGCGAAGCCAATGGACCCGTCTTTGATTCCTAATCCAGATAAAGCGAATTATGACGCGGGGAATATTACCGCACTGGAAGGTTTAGAGGCAGTTCGGAAGCGTCCAGGGATGTATATCGGTAGTACCGATTCTAAAGGTTTACACCACTTGGTTTGGGAGGTAGTTGATAACTCTATCGATGAGCACTTAGCAGGTCACTGTTCGCGCATCGAGGTTATCATCGAAAAGAATAACTCGATTACTGTGACGGATAATGGTCGTGGTATTCCAGTTGGTATGCACGCAAAATTGAAAAAATCAGCCTTAGAGGTTGTAATGACCGTCTTGCACGCAGGTGGTAAGTTTGACAAGGATACTTACAAAGTATCTGGTGGTCTTCACGGTGTAGGTGTATCCTGTGTGAATGCATTGTCAGAAGATATGCACGTAAAGGTTATGCGTGAAGGCAAACTTTTCGAACAAGAGTACAAAATTGGTAAGCCACAATATCCAGTTCGTGAAATTGGCACAAGTGATACCAATGGTACGATTGTGACTTTCATGCCAGACAAAAGCATCTTTGAGTCTTCTGTCTACAAGTATGATACATTAGCAACACGTCTAAAAGAATTGTCCTACCTAAACTCAGGTTTAGAGCTTTCTTTGACGGATATGCGCGATATCCAAGACGACGGTAAACCACGCCACGAAGAGTTTTTCTCTGAAGGTGGTTTGGCAGAGTTCGTTGCTTACTTGGACGAAAGTAAAACAAAACTCATCGAAAAACCTATCCACGTTATCGGAAAAGAAGATAATGTAGAGGTAGAAGTTGCGATGAACTACAATACTTCCTTCTCTGAAAATATTCACTCTTATGTAAATAATATCAACACGCGCGAAGGAGGAACACACGTATCGGGTTACCGTCGTGCGGTTAACCGTGTCTTCAAGACCTATGGAGAGAAGCAAGGAATGTTCTCTAAATTGAAATTTACAGTTTCGGGAGAGGATTTCCGTGAAGGTTTGACTGCTATCGTTTCGGTAAAAGTTCCTGAGCCACAATTTAAGGGACAAACCAAAGGAGAACTTGGTAACAGTGAGGTAAACGGTATCGTTTCTCGTGCTGTTGGAGAGGTTTTACAATATTGGTTAGAAGAAAATCCAAAAGCAGCGAAGCAAATCGTTGACAAGGTAATCTTAGCCGCAACTGCCCGTCACGCAGCCCGCAAGGCTCGTGAAATGGTACAGCGTAAGAATGTCTTGACAGGAAGCGGTTTGCCAGGTAAGTTGTCGGATTGTTCTTCTAAAGTACCAGATGAGAGTGAGATATTCTTAGTAGAGGGTGACTCGGCAGGTGGTACGGCCAAACAAGGTCGTGATCGTAAATTCCAAGCTATCCTTCCTTTGCGTGGTAAGATTTTGAACGTGGAAAAAGCCATGGAACACAAAATCTACGACAACGAGGAGATTAAGAATATGTTTACCGCACTCGGTGTCAGCATCACAGAAGCCGAAGAAGGCGGTCGTAGTTTGAATACTGAAAAATTGCGTTACCACAAGATAGTCATCATGTGTGATGCCGATATTGACGGTAGCCACATTACGACTTTGATTTTGACATTCTTCTTCCGTTACATGAAACCATTAGTGGAGCAAGGTTATGTTTACATTGCTGCGCCACCTTTATATATGGTGAAGAAAGGGAAGCAATTCCGCTACTGTTGGGATGAAGAAGAGCGTGCAGAGGCGATGAAATTCTACTTAGGGGAAAAAGAAGTTGATAATTCTATCAAAATCCAACGCTATAAAGGTCTTGGTGAGATGAATGCAGAACAACTTTGGGAAACCACAATGGACCCAGACCAACGTACGCTACGTCAAGTAACTATCGGCGATGCCATGGAAGCTGACCGTATTTTCTCGATGTTAATGGGAGATGAAGTACCACCACGTCGTGCCTTTATTGAAGCAAATGCAAAATATGCAAAAGTGGATATATAAAGAGAGACCTTAGATATTAGACTTTAGATTTTCTTTCGTTTTTTTTCTAAAAGTAAACGGGCTGTTCGATTAATCGGGCAGCCCGTTTTTTATTTTACCTAATGCTTTCTT
>CAZQTE010000495.1:0-4202 GCA_964595615.1 uncultured Saprospiraceae bacterium | reverse complement strand
TGAGGGCATTGCATCCCAATTCATGGAGCATTTATTGTCAATTCTGAGTTCTTTTGGTGTGGATTTGGTTTTCATCTTTACTTTTTGTAGAATTTGGTTTTAGAACTTGTTTATATATGAGAGTCTTATTTTTTCTACCATTTTCATAATGTTACTTCAAAGCTTTATTAAAACTCTCAAGACCCCCAACAACAGGCAATTGAAGCAAAGTCCCTTCTAAATCAACCGTCAATTCAGTACCCGGATTTGGCCAAAGTGTATATTCTTTATCACTAGAAAATATCATCAAACCAATCTGCTGTCCTTTAGGAATAATTTGGTCATCTGGCATTAAATCAAATGACACCTCATAAAATTCACCTGGAACTAATGGCTCACTTTCTCTTATCGAACTATGATTTTGCGGGTCTGCCCAGCCGCGTGTGATGATATTATCGGTGATTTTTGTACCTCTTCCTTCATTCCACGGAAGAGAAACCATCCAAACCGAAAGGTTCGCAGCAGTTTTACTACTAGATAGTTTTATGGTCACTTTTGGCGTACCAGAGATGTGAATATCTTCGCTTAATTTTGGTGTAAGATATATCAATCTATGATTTGTTATTTCGGCTTGAGCGAGACTAGAACCATTAAAAGAATAGTTATCAACCAAAGTTTCTTTTCCTTGATTTTTAGATTTTTCAGTATTTAATCCTCCTTGAGCTGGCGCACCTGCACTTAAGTAAAGTGTCACATCTGATGCGTCAGGATTTGGATAATCTGCATAAGCAGTTGGATTTGTTCTTTTATCATCTTCACGAACTATCCATGCGCGGGCATCATTTTCGACACCATTATCAATACCATGCAAATAATGAGTAAACCATCTATTCATTATTTTCATTGGAGGAGGGCCACCATGTCCGTTTTGGTGATAGTAAATTTGACAGTCTAAACCTTGCGCTTTTGCCGCTTCATAAATCCTATAACTATGCTCTGGCATCACGTTCCAATCATTAAAACCATGCGACATTAATAGGGCAGCTTTCATTGGTTTCATATCATTCAAATAATCTCGTCCTGCCCAAAAATCGTTATAATCACCTGTAATTCTATCCATGCCTTCCTTCATTTCTGTATCTCTGACCGTCTTGTTATTATAAGCGCGTCTTGACTCTTCACCACTGTGAATGAAATCATATAAAACATCTACATCTTCCCCTAAATATCCCCCCGGAGACCTCACCAAACCATTAGAGCGATAGTAATGATAATATGAAGTATTTGGTGCAATTGGAATGATAGCCTCCAATCCCTTAACTCCTGTGGTTGCTGCTGCCAAAGGAATAGTTCCGTTATAAGAGGTACCTGTCATACCGACTTTTCCTGTTGACCAAAATGCCTTAACTTTTTTATTTCCGTCAATGGAAGTGTAGCCCGGAATACGACCGCATAGCCAATCAATTACTGCCTTTGGTGCCAAAGACTCATTGTCACCACCGACTGTTGGTGCGCCCTGCGATAATCCTGTGCCAGGAGAAGAAGAGTGAACGACAATATAACCTCTTGGTACCCATGTTTTGATATGAGAATTGGAAATAATTGGTCTTTTGCCTGTTCTAGTGACCTCTGGATGTAGATGTTCTTTGGGAGTTTCGCCTATTTCGTGCTTCACATCCCAAAATGCACCTTCTACATCTGTTGCCACACCTGCAAAATAGGGACTAGAAACGTAAATGACAGGTAATTTCAATCCTTCTTTCTCCGTTTGTTCAGGACGCGTAACGGATACATGCATTCGGTCTAGTTTTCCGTCTCCGTCGGTATCAAATTCGGTTTCGACCCAAAGGTCATGTCTTAACCATTTTGTTTTATCTTCGAATGCAGGTACTATTTGTGCTTCTCCGTTTTCGAATACGGGTACTGCTTTCTTTGATTTTTGAGCGTTCAAAGAGAGAGGACTTAGGATTATTATGGAAAGAAGAATTAAGAAATATTTCATGTTTTGTTTCTTTTTAGAGACTGTTAAAATCTATTTTTTAAACGACCCTAATCCTGTCAAATGATTGGTTTATTCGTTCAGTCTTAACAAGGTACAAAAAAACGATTGTCCAATTAGGAACAATCGTTTTTAGAAGGTATAAATTGCGAAAAAAGCATTCTAGCAAGCATTAAATCCCTTGTACAAAGTCCAAAAATACTTCCTTATGCCGAGCTAAATCCATATCAGCGGAAAGTGCAACTCGTGCAATATAATCTTTATCGCCTTCCTTTGTTGTTCCTTGTGTAGATGTCGCAGGTATCGTCCAATAACAGCCTTTTAGCTGACCATAACTCACACAATACTTGCTTTCCTTAGGAATTTTCGTAATCATTAAATTGATTAATTTATGATTGAGAGCTCTTTTGTAAGTTTCTTTTTCCTCTGCTGTATCGCCTTTAGTTGGTAGGTCTAAAGAAAAAACGGAAGGCGTAAATCCTTGTTCTGCCAATTCTTCGGAAACAAAATTGATTTTAGCTGCTGGCAAATGCTTTTGAATGAAATTGACAAATTCGCGCGTATTTTTATAAGCATCATCAATCCTTTGTAGCATGGAAGGCAACTGCTTTGCTAGAATTTCGACTTGTAAACTTGTTGCCTCATTATCACAAAGTCTGAGGTGTAATTCTATTTTATCCATTAAGTCTTCAGTTCCCTTATTCCCTACACAATAGCCCGCTGTACACAGTCCTCCACTTGGAAATTTTGAACCACTGGCATACGAAATCGTCCGGACGGAGGAAAGTATGGCATCATCCCCTAAAAAGTGCACATTAGGGCAAAACGTTTGGTCTAAAATGAAAACTGGGTCGATTGCTGTACCGCCATTTGGTGTTTGACGACTAGCACTTAATACTTCTTTTAGTTTAATCAAGTCTGGAACTTCAACTCTAGGATTAGTCGGAATTTCAGCGATAATGTAAGGAACGGCGTCTTCTTTTGCCATTTGATTTAAAACCAAATCAACACTTTGCACCATATCATTGTCACCGTCAACGGGCAAATCCACGATTTCTACATTATCAATACAGGCTGCAACTCGTCTTGCTTGGTCATTGGTGCCGCCGTAACAGTTTGGTGGAACGATGATTTTAATTGCTTTTCCAGGATGAGTGTCTATAGCATCATGAATGAGTCCCATCATTATCGCATATTGAATCGACAACCCGCTAGAACCCAAAAGTGCCTTAGTATCTGTATCTGTAATCGAAGCAATTGAATTTAATACTTGCGTTTGATTTTCAATATAATTGCTTTCCTTATGCTGGAATGGAGACTTGTTAATCAAAGATTTTAAAGCAACCAGACAATTGGCAGGCGTCATAGCAATTGTTTCTCTACGGCGCACATGCTGAATTTCCGAGATATAAGTCTCATTTTTTTCGCCATTCACCAAAATAATACTGCCAAGCTGCGGATAAAGATTGACTTGGAAATCAATGTCGTCAGAAATACTAATATTTGAAATAGAATCTTCATGTGAAATGAAAATAGTGCTACCTGCAAAAGCTGGAATTTTAGTGTCTTTTTCTACCTTTTTCAATTCAAAACTATAGGCATAAACCGAGCGAATTAACTCTGCATCAAAAAACTCTGGTAAGGCATCCGTATAGAGAATTTGCGTATTTTTATTGTCCAATAAATTTTTTCGCAAAACTGCTAAGATAGGAGTAGTGCTTGATGAAAAACTTATAACACTTTCCGCCTTTAGATTATTTGACTTAGCAATAGCCCATTCCAAAACGCTAGATAATGGATGCCCAAGGCGAATATAATCATAAGCCGTTGGTAATTCTTTGAGAGCTGAACTCTCAGAATTATTTTCATTAAATAGGATTTCAAACTGCTCTAAAAAATCAACTTTCGCTAATTTTTCATTGTAAATATCTAGTCTGTGTGTAGTTAGTTTTAGCCAATCTGCTGGCATATTTTCCAATACTTTCTCTAAGTAGCTTAGCATTTTATCGTTTTTTATAATTTGCATTCAATTTAATCGGCAATGTACAGGAAATAGATTTATTTTGGAAGTGTTGTGATAGAATTTGTTTGTAAAATAGTATTGCTCAATGATGTAGCCCCTTTATTATTATTTGGTTCTTTATGATTTTGGCTGGTAAATCACATGATGCTACTCAAAAGGTGACTCAAAGTCACCATTTGAGTAACTAATGTCAAACTTTAC
>CAZQTE010000494.1:0-4215 GCA_964595615.1 uncultured Saprospiraceae bacterium | reverse complement strand
ACTTAAACAAAAAAATATAAAGACAATTTAAAAAGCAATTTTTCAGGCTCTAAAAACAAATAACCACCTCATAATCAATATTTTAAAAATAAAACTATTCATAAATACATCATCAAGACTCTATAATAATGCTAATTCAACACTATGTTATTATGTCGAGATATCCTATCTGAAAACTTTCATTATTCCACTTAATATACTATATTTGGACTCAGCCTTCCACATTCGAGAGAGAATACGTTTTATTCTGATTGCAAACTACACACAGTTAATTATGAACATATTTAATGAGAAAACAGCTCTCATTTTGCTTAATATGCAAAATGATTACCTCCATGACGATGGTGCAATGGCGCGCGGTAGACTTTTTATTCCAAATACAAGGACTATCAAAGAACGCTTGATTCACATAACCAATACCTTTAGAAATGCTCCAGAGCATTTGGTTATTTCTTCTCAATTTACCTTAATTGCAGACAACCAAAATCGTCCAATTTATCCAGAAAACATCAAAAAAAATTACCCATTTTTAGGTCGTGGAGATTTTCGAAAACCTAGCTGGGGTCATAATTTAATTGAAGAATTACGTCCTGCTAATTATTCAGTATCTTCTATTGCACATTCTGCATTCTATCGCACACATTTGGACTGGATGCTAAAAAGATTAGATGTTAAAAATTTAATTTTTTGTGGTGTCCCCTCAAATACAGCCGTGGCTGCTACAGTTAGAGATGCTCAATTGAATGATTACCGCACATTTGTTTTAGAGGACGGCTGTTCTGCTTTTTCTCAAACAGAACATGAAGAGACTATGCGTTCTTTAAGACATTTATGTCCCGTGATGACTTGTAAAGAAATGATTCAAGAAATGAACTTGGTGGTGAGTAGTTAAGTACATGACCCTATTTATTTGGACATTTTGAGAGGATATTTTTATCGCTATTTTCCTCCAAAAAATAGTTCCGTAGCTAAGGCTATGCAACGATTTTTTGAAGAAAACTATCGACAAAAACCTCTCTCTCAAATTTATCCAAATAAATAAGGTCATGTACTTAGTGACACGAGTTAAGTGCAACAAAAAAAGCCTGATTGTGAAAACAATCAGGCTTTTTTCGTGCTTTGAAAAAATTATCCTCCAATTGCGCGGCGTAGTTTCAAAATTTGACTTTCCCACAATTGTTTAATCTCATCAACTTCATCATCATCACAGTAATCTGTAATTTCCAATATAGTCTCACCTGTCACTGGTGATTTAAACATGCGATACTCAAAGTACTCCTCATCGTCATCAGCTTCTTCCCATGTAAACTTTAACCTTTCCTCCTCTATGTCATCTATTAATTCGGCGACCTCTGGGGAACCTTCCCAATAAAAAGTATACACATCTTTCTCTATATCAACCTCATCACAAAACCAACGTGTTAAGTTAGCAGGTTGTGTGAAAAATTGATAAAGCATCGCAGGTGATGCACGGAAGATAAATTCTAAATCTATTTTAACTCTGTCCATTTAATTCAATTGTTGTAAAAAGCGAGAAAGTCGCTCTCACTTTTAAAGAGATTTATTAATAGGAGATTCCACAAAATAAAATCTCTTTGTTTGTTTTCTGTTCGAGTTGCGCCGCAATTAAAAAGAAAAATATTGCTTTTCCAAATTCAACCCGATAAATCGTCTGTTTTTTAGTAAGTAATTAGCTTTTTAATCATTTATCCTTATAAAGAGAAGGTTTTACTTCTTCTTTTGTTTTTAAAATCACCTTTATTCTCGATATCTTATTGTTTTTATGGTTCTCCGTCAAATCATGTGAAATTGACATGAAAAAAATGAAAAACTAAGTAATTACTTGATTTTAGTCTTTCATTTTTTCCTATCACAACTTGTCCCGCGCAACGGGACGATTTGACAGAGAACGATTTTTATTTTAAGAATTGATATTTCATAAACACTACGTTTACGTTAAAATTTGAATTATCAATAAAAGTTAATTTTGTTTTCCTAAAAAATTAAAGCTCCAATTATTTGATTACAAAATAAAATTCGGGTATCTTTGCATTTCTTGTGTCAAGCGACTAATAATTCGGAAAAATAGTCAAAAAACATATTTGATTTTCTTTAAAGTCAAATCTTACAACGTTCCGTCTCTCTTGTGCAACTCTCTAAAAACGAGCCTGATGAAGTCCTTTTAAACTTAGTAGTTTAAACTGTTTGATACGTCTAAGTGTTACATTGTGACGATTAATCAAAAACCAACTGGGTACTTTCAAATTTTATTTTAACAACCAAAACTTTTTAAAGAAGCATGAGGCAGCTGAAGATTACGAAGTCGATAACGAACCGTGAGAGTCAATCTCTAGAGAAATACTTACAGGAGATTGGTAAGGTAGATTTGCTGACCCCCGAAGAGGAAGTTGATTTAGCAAAGAAAATTAAACAAGGCGACCAACAAGCACTTGAAAAATTGACGAAAGCCAATTTGCGTTTTGTTGTTTCCGTTGCCAAGCAATATCAAAATCAAGGACTTTCTCTCTCCGATTTAATTAATGAAGGAAACTTAGGTTTGATTAAAGCAGCTCAGCGCTTTGATGAAACTCGTGGTTTCAAATTTATTTCTTACGCTGTATGGTGGATTCGTCAATCTATTTTACAAGCATTAGCCGAGCAATCTCGTATCGTCCGTCTACCATTGAATAAGGTAGGCTCGTTGAATAAAATCAACAAGGCTTTCTCTCAATTGGAGCAAGAGTACGAACGGGAGCCAAGTCCAGAGGAATTAGCTGCTCAGTTAGAAATCCCAACAGAAGAGGTTGAAACTACACTAGGCGTCGCAGCGCGTCATGTATCTATGGATGCGCCATTCGTTGAGGGTGAAGACAATTCACTCTTAGATGTACTGGAAAATACCACTACACCCGGTACAGATACAAAATTAGAATATCTAGAGTCTCTCCGTCGCGAGATAGAGCGTTCTTTAGGGACTTTAACAGAGCGTCAGTGCGATGTGATTAAATTATACTTTGGTATCGGTGTACAGCACCCAATGTCTTTAGAGGACATCGGTGAACGTTTCGGTTTAACTCGTGAACGTGTGCGTCAGATTAAAGATAAAGCTATCAATAAGTTACGTTCTGCTAATCGCAGTAAATTATTGAAAAACTACTTGGGTTCGTAAAATGATTGGCGATTATTAGTTGTCGGTTACGAAACTTAAGTTTAATAAAAAAACGGGCTTTCCTTTTGAGGGAAGCCCGTTTTTTTTTGTTTGTAAGGAAAGTGATTTCCAAAATAGAGAATAGACTTAAAAGCTACTCCAACCTTGTTAGAGAGTCTATAAATCAAATCAGAGGTAAAGACCTAAGTAACGACAAAACAATAAGTCCGTCGTTACTAAGAAACGCTAAAATCACACTAACGCGCAAAAAAAAGTCGCGTCACTAAGCGAGTGACACGACCTACTATTAACAAATTATAATCCCATGAACATAAAAACGTGTGAAGCGCTAAGGCTTCTATATCTTAAAGAATAATCTTTATCAATTTAGTTTCAAACGATACTTGTTTATCGTTTCGTATTTAAGATGCCAAATAATCAATCATTCCACAAATTCTATTCTTAAAATACTGTTAACAAGTTGTGAGAAAAAATTGCGAGTAGTAAGTTCCGAGTTTCCCGACAAGGAACTTACTACCGTAATTTTATAAATCCCATGAACATTTAAAATGTTTCTTTTTAGAGTGGGTTGCTCATTTGCATACCCTTTTTCCGTTTGACATTACAAAGATGCAGCAAGAAATCCCGTCCACCAAAGACAAAAATCGGGCATTGTGAGAAAAAAACATTCAAATACTATTAGCCCAACTTAAATATTTACACTTCCAACAAAACAACATAAACTACTGATAACCAGCAAATAATAATTAAATAAAACATCAAATTCAATAAAAAAAATTACTCTATTTTGTGAAAAAAAGTATTTAAAAAAAGCTTATTATTGTGAAGATTTTATTGAAAAAAAGATGAAAAAAAATTAAAAAAGTTTGATTCTTGAAAAAAAAGATGTCTTTATATCTATTTTTTCACGATTTGAATTCAGATTTTATTTAATAATTGTAGATTAAGGAACGACAAAACAATAAGTCCGTCATCTGGACAGGTCAAATTTCCTTTGTTTTTCACTTAAAAACTCTGCGTCTCTGCATTCAATTTTTATAGTACTA
>CAZQTE010000493.1:0-4223 GCA_964595615.1 uncultured Saprospiraceae bacterium | reverse complement strand
CTAAGAAAGCAGCAGCAGATGCAGCAGCTGGTGAAGCGGCAGCAGTTCAAGCTAAGATCGATGCTCTTCCAGGTTGGAGAACAGGAGGTGTTGGTATTTTAGGATTAAACTTTAGTGGAACAAGTGATTGGGTTACTAATGCTGTTCCTAACTCAACTTCTCAGTCGCCTTCAATTGCCTTAACTGGTTATGCACACAATCTCCAATCAAAGTATTTTTGGAGAAATGATGCAAGTCTTAATATCTCAGGATTAAAATTTGTTAATGACGATTTACCAGAAGCAGGACAGCAGGATTCTTTGCAAATCGTTAATAATTCTTTTAACATTACTTCTTTATTTGGTTACAAATTAAGTGATAAAATCGCTATCTCTGCTTTAGGTGAATACCGCACAGTAGTTTTAAGTAATACTATTAACGGTGTAGACTCTGACTTCAATAATCCTGGATTTTTAGATGTTGGTGTTGGTGTAACTTGGACTCCTATCGAAAATTTAGTAGTTGTCTTACACCCATTAAACTATAATATAGTTTTCCCTTCTGGCGAATTTGAATCTTCATTAGGTACAAAATATGTAGTTAATTATACTCGTAATTTACCTATGGGTATTGCATGGACGTCTAATGTGACTGGTTTCTTCAGTTATAAAGATGTTGAAAATCCTAATTTACATAGCTTTAACTGGGTAAATGGATTTTCTTTCACAGCATTTAAAGGTATTGGTGTATCTGCTCAATTAGTATTGAGAAGAAATGCTCAAGAGGCGTTTAAATTTGGAGGTATCACTGCTGATAGTGATAATCCTACACAATTGGCTTATGTGATTGGTTTATCTTATAGCTTATAAGAAAGACTTTAGTTTCATCAAAAAAAGCCCGTCCTGAGTAATCAGGGCGGGCTTTTTTGATGATTTTCGTCATGTTTTGGAAAAAGTCAAAACGTAAGTCGTCTCAATTCGTTATATTTGTCGAGAACATTCTTAGAGAACTTTTTATTTAAAAATAATTAAAAATGGCAAGAGCAATTCCGGTCGTTGACCTCTCTCAATTCGTAAATGGAAACGCGGAAGAACGCGCGGCTTTCGTTCAAAAACTCGGTAATGCATTTCACGAAATTGGTTTCGTTGGAGTGAAAGGACACGGGATTTCTAAAGATTTAATTGATACTTTTTACAGTTCTGCAAAAGCATTCTTTGCTTTACCAACTGATGTGAAAAGAGGATACGAAGTACCTGGATTAGCAGGACAACGTGGTTACACAAGTTTTGGAAAAGAACACGCAAAGCAGTCAGACGTGCCTGATTTGAAAGAATTTTTTCAAATGGGACAGACGGTAGAAGATGGCGACGCAATTGCCTCTCAATATCCAGATAATGTACAAGTTGCTGAGAAGCCAGAGTTTGCTCAAAAAGGACGAGAATTGTATCAAGAGTTTGAGCGTGCAGGCGCACAATTATTGAAAGCCATTGCAATTTACTTAGACTTAGGAGAAGATTACTTTGATGCGAAAATCCATAACGGAAATAGTATCTTGCGTGCAATTCACTATCCGCCAATTACGCGCGAACCGGACTCTGCTATCCGTGCTGAACAACACGAAGATATTAACCTAATCACTCTTTTAGTAGGTGCGTCCGCAGGTGGTTTGCAGTTATTGAATATGGATAACGAGTGGATGGCAATCACTCCAGAAGAAGACGAAATCGTTATCAACGTAGGAGATATGCTCCAACGATTGACAAATAATTATTTAAAGTCTACGACTCACCGCGTTGTTAATCCTCCGCGCGAGCAGTGGCACATGCCGCGTTTGTCAATCCCTTTTTTCTTACACCCACGTAGCGAAATGGACTTGACAGTCTTGGATAAATGTGTAACAGATGACCAACCGATAGCTTATGAACCAATTACAGCGGGAGGTTATTTGGATGAGCGTTTACGCGAGATTGGATTGAAGAAATAGAATTTTAAAAACGGACGGAAATTAATTTTTCGTCCGTTTTTGCGTTTTATATAGAACATTCAGCGCCTCCAAGGGTTATTTGATTTTGAAATTAAAATCGAGTTTCTGTTCTTTCATCGTCATTTTTAAACCAATTATTACTTTCACAGTCTATGAACTTTGTAAAGATGCTTAGTTAATCGTACTTTTGTAAAAGAAATAAAGAAGTCTGCATAAAGTGGGTGGACTTTTAAAAGTGAAAATCAAATTTTCGTTATGGATTTAATGTTGTTTTTACCAGGAGGACCAGAGTTAATTATCATTCTTGTTGTGATATTATTACTTTTTGGCGGAAAGAAAATTCCAGAATTGATGCGTGGTCTTGGTAAAGGAGTCCGTGAATTCAATTCTGCTAAAGCTACGCTTGAAAATGAAATCAAGGAGGGAATGAAAGATGAGGAAAAATTGGAATTGAAACAAAAGAAAAAAGCTTAGCTTTGGGTTTAGACAGATGATAAAAGTCTAACATCTGAAGTCTAATATCTAACATCTTAAAAAAAATATTATGCCAGGAGGAATGGAGCTGTTTATCATTGTCTTTGTTGTCTTATTATTGTTTGGAGGAAAGAAAATTCCAGAACTAATGCGTGGCGTTGGTAAAGGAATTCGTGAATTCAATAATGCCAAAGCAACAATTGAAACTGAGATTAAAGAAGGCATGAAAGAACACGAAAAATTAGAATTGAAAGAAAAGAAAGAAGCTTAATTCGCAAGACTTACTTATCGTATTCTTTTTAGACAAACTAATTTATCAAGAAAAATATAAGGCCGAAGGCGTCAGAGTACGCCTTCGGCTTTGTATTTTTGCGCGATATGCTCACCTACCCACACAAAAAGCTCAACCAAACCAACTAAAATTATAAGGTAGACAGGATTAGGATTGATAGCAATGCAGACATAGTCTCGCGCCGTCAACCGTCTATCGTCAACCGTCAACCGTCTTAAAATGATAAAAGCTAATAATCCTGCCCTTAAGTCTTGGGTAGAAGTTTCTGCTGATAGTGATTTTCCTATCCAAAATTTACCATTCGGAGTTTTTAAAACAAGGACAAATTCGCGCCCGCGTGTATGTACACGTATAGGAGATTTTATCGTTGATTTGGTCGTACTTGACCATTTATCTATGTTAGATGATTGTGAAATTCCACATTCAGTTTTTGATAATCAATATATCAATGACTTAATGGCATTAGGAAAAGAAAAGACGCGAGCTTTGCGTAACTGTTTGTCTGATATTTTAGAAGAAGGCAATAAAGAGGCAGAGAAAAACTCTTGGCACTTCTTACATCATGCGGATAAGGTAGAAATGTTATTGCCAATCAGAGTTGGAGATTATACAGACTTTTATTCAAGCATTGAGCATGCGACTAATGTGGGGACGATGTTTCGTGACCCGAATAATGCACTGCTTCCAAACTGGCGACACCTTCCTGTTGGCTACCACGGACGCGCGTCGTCTATCGTGGTATCAGGTACAGAAGTAACCCGCCCAAAAGGACAAACAAAACCAAAAGATGATGAACCACCAGTTTATGGACCTACTCGTCTCTTAGATTTTGAGTTGGAAATGGGTTTTGTTATCGGTAAAGAAAATGGATTGGGTAACTCAATCAGCACGGCTGAAGCAGAAGATTACATCTTTGGATTGATACTCTTTAATGATTGGTCTGCTCGTGATATTCAAAAGTGGGAATACATTCCATTAGGACCATTCTTAGCTAAAAACTTTGCTTCGACAGTATCTGCATGGGTTGTTACTTTGGATGCTTTAGAGCCTTTCCGCGTTCAAGGACCTGAGCAAGAACCAAAGGTTTTACCTTACTTGCAATATGAAGGTATGAAGAACTACAATGTGAATTTACAAGTAGCTATTCAGCCAGAAAATAAAGAAGAAACGGTTGTCTGTGACTCTAATTTCAAGTACATGTACTGGAATATGACACAACAATTGGCTCACCATACTGTCAACGGTTGTAACATGCGTGTTGGTGATTTATTAGCATCAGGAACGATTAGTGGACCAACGCCAGATAGCTATGGTTCGATGTTAGAAATCTCTTGGCGAGGCTCAAAACCTGTCAAGATGAATGACGGCAGCGAAAGAAAATTCATCAATGATGGAGATACTGTCATTATGCGTGGTTGGTGTGAGAAAGACGGCGTACGCATCGGTTTTGGTGAAGCTAATGGTAAGATTTTACCAGCAAAATAGATTTAAGTA
>CAZQTE010000492.1:0-4228 GCA_964595615.1 uncultured Saprospiraceae bacterium | reverse complement strand
GTCTATTTTATTCTGATATTTCAAAAGACCTGTCAACATAAATGAATTCGCCACCAGCTTGTACACTCGCAGAGATTGTAAATATGCCGCCTTTCTTAGTTTTTAAAATAACTTTCTCTAATTCTTTATTTATTTCTCCACGACTTTTTTCATTCACTAGACGTTCGCCTTTTTCGTAAGAGAATACTAATTCATCTATAAGAACAGTATTTCCTTTGCGGTCCCTAATCAAAACATCATTTGACAGATTATCTCGTAATTCCATTCGTGTTACTTGCTTACCCTTTAGTGCGCCCCAGGTTAAAAAGTAGTCTGAAGATTTGTCATCTTGTTGGTTTTGCAATGAAAAACGCACAGGTAAATTTAATTTTACTTTTACTGCATTTCCATCTTGTTGCGCTGGTTCAAATGCAGGTAGCATTTCTGTAACACGCAAGGCTTCACGCCCACAATCACTTCCTATGTCATACAATAAAGTAGCGTCTGATACGCGTCCCTCTTCTGATACAACAAAACTTACATAAACAATTCCTTCTACACCAGTGACTTTTGCCTTCGCAGGGTAAGTTAAATTTTGAGCAATGAAATCGACGAGATTTTTATTAGAGCAAGCACGTTTTTCTTTGCTACCTTTTGGTAAGTCGGCACAACCCTGAAAATAGGGCATCTGGTCTGCGACGGTTAAAGGTTCGGCGTATTGTGCTATAATGTTTTGCGATGTTAAAAAAGCAAAAAAGAAGAGTAGTGTTGTAATTTTCATAGTTTTCATTTATAGATCTTAAAATACATTGATATGTAAAAATAGTAAAATTCATGCCGGATTGATTGTCAATATATTGTGATGATAAATATTTTAAAATCGCAATGCATAATACAATTCGTCAACCGCATAATTATTTGCATCTTCGAAAAGATAAAAAACAGAAGTTGTCCCTTTTCCTTCCTTAAAAAGCGTTACCATTTTGCAGAATGGCTGTTCTGAAAAACCTTTTTTAGGGCGAAAAATGACCATTTGCCCCCAATCTGCACCAAATTTTTCTAAGTCAATTTGACTAATCTCATGAAAGGCAATTATAGCATCCTCATCATTTGTAGCCGCAGAAGTAACAGAGCGAGTTACTTGCAAATGCGGCATAGTCGTAAAAGGATTAGTCTCGATATAAGGCTCAAAGGCATATCGAATTTCTAATTTTTTCTTGCGAGAGCGAATAGCTGCTTGATAATCTTGATAAGGATTTTTTATTGTCTTAATAGATTGAAAGTCTGACTCGATTGGTACAAATATTTCAACACCAATGGAGTCTTGTAAAGCTTCAAATTCTGGTGTGAATTCAATTTGTTGAGCAAAGAAATACAAAGGACAAATTAGAAATAGAAAAATAAAATGGTACTTCATAGATTAATATTGAACAAATGCTAAAGTAAACTGTCCATGTTGCGACAGCATTCCAATATTAAAGATAGCAAAATCAATAGATTCCCTAATCTGAAACGTTACTATTGTCGTACTTTATGACAAGATTAACGATATAACCAAAATTTTAATGACATGAGAATATTCCACTTTATTACTTTATCGCTTATTATGATGACTTTTGCTTCGTGCTTTTCCACAGCTAAAGATGTGAAGTCAAGTTCAAAACCATTTCCTCACGACACATTTGATACGCTGCTCAAAAAACATGTGGACACAGAAGGCTGGGTAGATTATGAGGGATTTATAGCAGATAGTGTACAGTTTAATAAGTATTTAGCGCTCCTTTCCGCTAATCACCCCAATAAGAATAACTGGTCAGAAGAGGAACGATTAGCCTATTGGATTAATGCTTATAATGCATTTACAATTCAATTAATAGTTGATAATTATCCAATCGGAAGCATTAAAGATATTAAAAATGGGATACCATTTGTGAGTACAGTTTGGGATATTAGTTTTATCAATATTGAGGGAGAAGAGTATGACTTGAATAATATTGAACACAATATCATTCGTCAAAAGTTTGATGAACCGCGTATTCATGCTGCAGTTATTTGTGCCTCACGTTCTTGTCCTCAATTACGAAATGAAGCTTTCACGGCTGCTCGCTTAGATGAGCAATTAGAAGATGAAATGCGCCGCTTTGTCAATGAGCCAAGCCGCAATAAAATTGTTTCAGCAGAAAAGGCTGAATTGTCTAAGATTTTCACTTGGTATAAAGGTGATTTCACTAAGAATAGCAGCTTAATTGAGTTCATAAATAAATTTTCTACTAAAAAATTGAATTTAGATGCAGAGGTAAGTTTTCTGGATTATGGTTGGGGATTAAACATTCAAAACTGGGAAGATAAAAGAGAAATGTTAGAAGCTGCAAGTGCTCAAAAGGCTGGAAAGTAAAGTTTCTAAGAAGAGAGTATGTTAAGGACAAAATTTGTCCTTAACTTTACACTCTATGCGCACGAAATCTCCTTTTTTTCTCAAAGAAATCTGGCTATTATTCTTCCTAACACTAACAGTGCATCTGATATTTTTTCGGACTGCTACTGCTGGTTTTGTAACTGACTTTACTGGTTTAGCGGGTAAGTTTGAGCGAGGACAATTCTGGGATTTTCTAACTTGTTTTGGCTTTCCTGCCATGGAGCAATTAAGGCATTTATTTTTATGGATTTTTTACAAGGTTTTTGGTATTCATAGCTACGGTTGGTATTTTGTTTTTTCGACTTTTCACATTCTTAATGCGTGGTTTGTTTATAAATTAGGACTGCAGTTATTTCAAAAATATGAAATAAAAAACGCAGTTTTCGCAGCGATAGTGGCTTCGATTTTATTTGCAGTTTGTCCTTACAATGTAGAACCATTAGTCTGGCGCGTTAATTTTGTTTTTCTATTCATTACCTTCTTGACGCTTTATATTTTGCGACAGTATCTTTTTTATATTGATACACAAGAGATAAAATATTTATGGCGATTACAGTTAGCTTTTATTCTTGGATTGTTCACATTTGAGTTATCTTTAATTACTCCCATTTTACTTTCTGTCTTTATTCTTTTTGACAGTCTCTATAAAAATACCATAAAAGAGTTTTTTCAACAGTATGCAAAGATTGTCTTTCCGCAAGTTGGTATTATTGGTATTTACTTCATTCTACAAAAAATAATTTTTCGTGCGTGGATTGGTCACTATGGTGCAGAAACACACTTAAATTTTGACCCAACGCTCATTTTCGGTAACCTCTTGAAATACACATCAAAGTTTCTAGTTTTTTCTCGTAACATTCCTCACCAATTAAAAGATACATTATACAGCAATCTCGACTCCGCTTGGGCATGGGGGACATTTATGTTTTTGATAATTACTGGTTTTATTTATTCAGTGATAAAATGGGAGACTCTTACTAAAAAGACTCATTTAGCTTGGACATTTGCAGCCTTCTATTTTATTGCATTACTTCCAATTTTAAACATATTCTTTTATCATGTTTTGCATATCGAAAATGACAGATATGGATATCTACCTTCTGCATTTTTATATCTACTTATTGTCCTTTTATTGAGTAACTTTCCAAAGTGGTTGAGTGGAGCTGTAGTTGGTATTTATTTAATCTTTAGCGTTCAATTTACTTTGAAAAATGCGAATAGCTGGGCTGCAAGCGATAAAGTATTCCGCGGACTTTTAGAAGATTACCGTTGGCAAGATGCAGAGAATGTTTATGTTTTGGCTGCGCCCGATAATTTTGAAGGAGCAGGAATGTTTCGCCGTTATCGTCGTCAAGATTCAAGTTTACGAGACGCTCTAGACTATATGTACGGTAAAACTCCTCAAGGGAATTTGCATGAAATTGCACATTTTAACCAAAGAAAATTAACAGGTGACTTTACGGCAGAAAAAGATAGTACAGGCTTGATTACCCTCAAATTTGCTTATTACGGTACTTGGTTTTGGGATTGTGGTCATGGTACGAGTGGGTATGAGACAGATGATTTCGAGTTTAAAACAAAAGGAATGAAGGCTAAAATTCGAATTAAGAACCCAAAACCTGATGATGTCATTATTTTTTCAAATGGAACAACTTGGGAAGAGGTAAAATAAAATGTTTTTTATTTTTATTTTTTTATAAAAAATGTGTTGAATTTTTTGATGAAATGCGAAATCTGGATTAAATTTGTCTTAGAAAGGACAAATACTCACCAATCTGAAGCATCTAAATAGTTTCTAAAACTTCCATTTTTCACCGTTCTTATTATAAACAA
>CAZQTE010000491.1:0-4241 GCA_964595615.1 uncultured Saprospiraceae bacterium | reverse complement strand
AATCAAAAAATTTTCTCTGTTCTAATTATCGAAATAATTATGTCCGAGTACTTACTTTATAGAAAGTAGAAAGCAGTACCTTTGGATTTTGAATTTTGACAATCAAAACTTACTACATGAACAAACTACTCCCTATACTTGGATTACTACTTTTTTCTATTAATTTAAATGCGCAAACACCAACTATTCAGGACTGCTTAGGTGCTATTCCTGTTTGCCAGCAGATTTATAGTGAGACTATTTCTGCAAGTGGAGATGGGAATTATGGAAATGAAGTTTCGACTAGTTTCACTTGTACTGCGGGAGAATTGAATTCAATTTGGTATTCATTTACTGTAAATAATTCAGGAGATTTTGGCTTTTTAATCACTCCCAATAACCTAAATGATGACTATGATTGGGTTTTATACAACATCACAAATATTACCTGCGACGAGATTTCTAATAGTCCAAGTTCTGTGGTGAGTTGTAATGCCGCAGGAGGAGGGAGTTGTGATGGAGAAACGGGTGCTACTGGTGCTACAAATCAGGATAACCAAGGAGGTGGATGCGCAGGAAGCAATAGCCCATATAACGATCTGATACCTGTCCTCGAAGGAAATACTTATGTTTTAATGGTTTCAAATTGGTCTGGTTCAAGTAATGGATATTCTATTGATTTTGGTCTGTCAGATGATATTGGCGTTTTAGATTCTACCTTGCCTTTTATTTCCAGTACCTCAGATTTACCAGATGAATGCTTTGAAAATACTATTACAGTTGAGTTTAATGAACCTATACAATGTAGCACAATTAATGCTGGGCAGTTTTCTCTAGTTGACCCCAACGGTGCTACTCTTACTGTCGAATTATCTTCTGAAATTTGTGATCAAATGGGGGAGTATGATAATATTTTTGAATTAACGGCAAATCCTCCATTTTCTGTAGAGGGGACATATACTTTGGTATTTAATCCAGATAATTTAGAAAATTCACTAGATGTATGCGGAAATCCTGCAGTAGACTATGATTTTGACTTTTTTCTAAGTGGACCCTTTGTCGCTCCGACTATTGACCTTGCGGATGATACCATTGGTTTGTGTGTGGGTAACATTATTGTGTTAGATGCAACAGAGGAAAATGCAGAGACTTATAATTGGAGCACAGGTGAAAATACACCGACTATTTCAGTAGATGATGAAGCGACTTATTCTGTAACCGTAACAAATGATTGTGGAAGTTCAGAAGATGATATTGAGGTTGCTTATGTTTTTGGACCACCAACGGTTGATTTTGGAGATGATATAACTATTTGTGAAGGAGAGGTTTTGACTTTAAATGCATTTAATTCAATTTCTCAATATGTGTGGCAGGATGGCTCAACAGACTCAAGTTATGATGTAACTGAAGAGGGAACTTATGCTGTGGATATAGAAAATGCTTGTGGAGCGGCTAATGATGAAATTTTTGTAGAAGTAATTGAAAGAGTTGATTTACAATTTCCTCTAGCGACTGCATTATGTCCTGGTGATGAATTAATTTTAGATGCTACATCTGAGTCTGCGACTTATCAATGGAGTACAGGAAGTACAAATCCCATTTTGATGATAGATGATGTTGGAACATACTCAATCACGGTTACTACGCCCTGTGAAATTGTTGAGTGGACTACAGTCGTAGAGGTATTAGATGAAAATACAGCTGATTTATTAGGGGATACGCTTTTATGCCAAGATGAAGTTTTAGATGTGAATATTACGATTGCAAATTCAACTTATCTTTGGGAAGATGGCTCTACAGAACCAATACGTACTATCGATGTAAGTGGCGATTATGCAGTAACGGTTGTCGCGCCTTGTGTGACTTATGAAGATAATTTTTCTGTAAATTATATTCCTTTGATTGATTTAGAATTAGGGCTTGATAGTTTTCTGTGTTTCAATGATATACCTCTTATTGCTAGCTCTGAATTTTCAGAATATGAATGGTCAAATGGAAGTAGAGATTCTGTAATCATTGCTGAACAGCCTGGAGAGTATTTCGTTCGAGTTTTCAATCAATGTGAGGAAGCATTGGATACCATCAATATCTTTGAATGTGAGCGTTGTGAGCTATACGTGCCCAATGCTTTCTCGCCAGACTTTGATGGAGTCAATGATGAATTTAAAACATACACAGACTGCGAAATGACCAATTTAGATTTAAAAGTATTCGACAGGTGGGGGAGTCTAGTTTTTGAGACTACAGACCCACAGGAGGGCTGGGACGGTACTTTTGCTGGAAAGAAGTTAACAAATGATGTCTATATTTGGTATGCGGATTATACCGTACTTGAAAATTTGATATCAAGAAGGATATTAGTTAAGGGAGATGTTAGTATCATACGGTAACAAGACTGACTATTGGTAATTGTGCTATTCGTTAGCACAATTACCAATAGTCTTGTTAGCCAGATAGAAACCGTCATCTAAAAATATCTTTTCCCGCTATTTTTACTTGAAAAATGCTTCAATAGAGCGACTATTCAAGAATTTTTCAAGAAAAACTATCAGAAAAATCTAAATCTCAGCTAACTATTTCTATCTGAGTAACAAGTCTAATAAAATCTAAAATTTTAACTTGCCAAATCGAAATTTCTTTCTCCATTCTCCATACACAATCATCTCTCTATCAGCAATTTGTTCACATCCTGGAACACGAATGAGCATTTTTTCATCCTTTACTCTAAATAATTCTTTCTCGCTAACTTTGCCTTTAGAGTCTACAGAAACAGCCATTACATTCGACCGTTTTTTTATCCCTTTGTTGAATATGAAATACATTTTATCAGCAACAATTGACATGGCATAAGAAGAGTAGGCTTGAGTTTCAGACCGTTGTCTTTTGACTATTTTGCTTACCCATTCGATTTTTCCGTCAGGGTTTACATTGACAATGATGAGAGGACCATAATTATAAACAGTCCTAGTTGTAACGCTTCCATTTGTACTAGTAGTGGTATAGGTGCTGATATAAAAACTTTCTCCAATTAGTACTGCACCCCCGTCAGAACGCAACACGAAATCCTTTAAATCAAAATTTGAACTAATTTCTTTGCCTTTTTTCGCTTTACGCTCTTTCATGAAAAGACCTAACTCCGTTGTGTCAAATTTTTTGGTATCCTGACGGGAAATTTCCTTGGTTTTAGAGTCAATAGTCATAATGAATGTACCCGCTAATCCACCTACAAATTTCTCAGAAAAGAAACCTGAACAAACCAAATTATTTCTATTATCTATATCAAAAGTGATATCTGAAATATAATTGTCTTTTAAAGTAACATCATATTTGTCTACTTCTTCACCTCCTTGTCGATAGGCGAGTATTTTATATGTATACCAAGCTTGATTATTGCGTCTTCTTTCTCTCCAATTTTCCTCACGATAGCTCGTAAGAACATAAACATCTCCGTTATTATCTACATCATATTTTAAGACTGTTAGTCTATCCTGATTGTAGGGTAATTTAACTTTACGCGACCATTGTTCTTCCAGTTTGTCATTGAATACTTTCAAGGTGAACTTAGCAAAATTTTCGTTTTTCTTTTTGCTATTAAAAATTGGGAAAAAATTGATAGAAAAATCATTTAAAAATAAGCCTAACTTTGAACTATCACGAGATATTTTCGCGTCTAAATTAGCAATTGCTGACTTTTTCTCAATTTTTTCAGTCCCAATCTTCTGGATTTTTCCCGTCATTTTTCCCGTCTTCTTACTGATTTCTCTAAAGAAGTACTCTACACGTTTTTTACTTCTATCTTTTTTTGAACCTGCTACAAAAAGGCGATTTTTGAAAGTGAAAAATGCCTCTTCATTTATATTGGTTTCCGTGAATTCATCTAGACGTGTTTGATAAACCCGTACCATATCATTGTTGTACTTCTCAATAATTGGCGCAAATGGTTTTAACAAACCTAAAGATTGACGTAAGGCGTAATAACCAGTTTCATCAGCGTGAAGAATGTCTGATATTATTTCCGTCCGCTTTCCCTTTTGTTCAGGTCCAAGTGTTAATTCTTGAGCGGTTGTCCATTGATTAATGGAGAAAAAAGCTATTAAAATCAGCAGTGATTGTTTCATATCTCTCAGTATTTGTTGATGAAAAAGAATTAATATAACGTTTGATAAATCAATTTCTTATGTCATATTCCTTTGATAAATTTAACGACTCCTTCGGAGATGTCAGTTTCACACGATTTGACGGAGAACCAAAAGTATATATAT
>CAZQTE010000490.1:0-4245 GCA_964595615.1 uncultured Saprospiraceae bacterium | reverse complement strand
TCAATTCATATTTTCCATCTAAATCTGTGGCAGTTCCACTTGTTCCACCTTTTTCGATAATGGTCACACCAATGAGTGGTTCATCATTTGCTTCGATTACCGTTCCACTAACTTTTATCTGCGCATTCAGGGCGAATGCGGATAAGAGAAAACAGAAAAACAGTATGTATTTTTGTTGCATAAGTTGATTATTTACTTTGTGATTTTCTAATATTTTGATATAGGTATAGCAGGGAAATGAAGGTACAAATCCTTCTTTCCTATTTGTGTTTTTATAGATAATTTCTTTGTAAAATGTAGAGACGCGGCGGTTAATCCTTACGATTAGACGTGGTATTGCCGCGTCTCTACGGGAACGATTATGATAATCGTTATGATATATTAACGGTTTACAACAATACGTTGTGTTTGTTGCTTGCCTTCTGTTGTTACATTGATAAAATATAGACCATTTTCTAAATTGTCTAATGCCAATGTATGACTAGATGCGCCTGTTGCTATCTTAGCCATTGCAACTCTTTGTCCTAACATATTCACTACTGTCAATTCTTTTTCAGCTGTGAAGTTATCACCAAATGTAACTACAGTTGAATTTTGAACCAATGTTGGAACAGCTGTAAAAATGCTATTGTCTGTTGTTAAATCGTTTGTATTCACGAAACAAGTCGTACAAGTATTCCAAACGAAACAAGCAGTTGCATCACCAGATACATCAATAGCACGGTTGATAAAATCACCATCTTGGATATTACAATCGCCAGCTTCTGCAAATTCTTCTTGGAATGCCCACTCATCTACTTGGATTTTGTATTGGTGTGGTCCTGTTGGCAATTGAATTGTCGTTTCCCAAATACCGTCGCCGTCGTCGTCAGTCATTGGGTTTGCATTTCCTGACCAACCATTAAATGAACCTGATACAAATACAGTAGTAAATGCTTCTGCAAAAGGGCTCATATCAGCTTGGAAAGTAATATTGTTTGCAGTTGCAACCATACAAGAAGTTGCATCCGTTGTACATTCTCCGAAACAAGTAGAAATAGTTAAATCTTCTGTTAATGGACCGAAGTAACGGTCATTGAAGTTATCAGGATTTGCACAATCTTGTCCTGCGATGTCTTCTTTACAAGAAAAATCAGCACAAGCGCCATTCGTAAAAGTGAAGAAAGACTCAAAACCAATTGGACGCTCAAAAGTAGCAGAGTAAATACCATCACCATCTGGATCTAAAAGTGCATTAGAACCTGGGTCGCCAAAGTTACCACCACCAGCGATGAATACACCTTCTGGACTTACAGTGATACCACTTGTTCCTAATTCAATAGTAAGGTTCACAGCTTCACCACATGCGTAGCAACTGTTGAAACATACTGTCGGTAATTCTTCATTTGCAATAGCAGTTAAGCGACGATTGTGAAATTCACCAGATGGGTCAGTAATAGTACAAGTTTCGTTTCCGTTAAACTGTTCTTGTGCAGCCCATGCATCTAATTGAAATTTATACTCATGTGCACCAGAGCTAATGCCTGTGATTGTAGTCGTCCATACGCCGTCACCATCTGTATCTTCCATTGGGTTTGCTTCGCCATCCCAACCGTTAAAAGATCCAGAAACATAAGGAGTTGTAAAAGCATCCGCATAGTCGTTCATATCAACATTGAATGTGATATCAACAGGTACTGTCGCCGCTTCTTGAGTTACAGCATCATCAAAGTAGTAAATACGGTCTTCTTCAAATGCAGATTGGAAGTCAAAGAAAAGAACCATTGTATTGTAAACACCACCAGATGCAGGCATTGCTGGGTCTTCGATAGAAGGTATGTTAGTATCGTAACAAAGGTTGACCCAAGTGTTAGCTTCTGTAATTTCTTGCGTTAAAATCCAGTTAGCTGATGTACCATTCTCTAATTTAAGAGCTAAGTTACCAGTCTGTGCAGACCATACTTTGATACATACTTGATTATCAGTAGTCAAGTCAATCGGGTTAGTTGGATTTGGATTAGAAAATCCACCTGCCCATACTTCTGAGTTAGCAGCTTTGATAAATTGTCCAACCATACTACTTGTATTGACACCAGATGCATCTGGGTTTGCAATAACCGTAGTTAATTCAGGTTCGAGAGAACTTCCGAAATACTGGAAAGTTGTAGTTGTTGCATCTGATTCAAAATCAAAGATAGTTGTCTGTGCAGAAATGCTAAATGCACAAAAAAGGAAAAGTAGGGAAAAGAGTAAATTTTTCTTCATGATTACTATGATATTGGTTATATGGTTCTTTGAAAAATCCCATGACATTTGAAATGAAAAAAATAAAGAGCTAAATTCAATTAAGTACGTGACCCTATTTATATGGATATTTTGAGAGGATATTTTTCCGCTATTTTCATCCAAAAAATAGTCCCGTAGCTACGGCTATGCAACGATTTTTTGAATAAAACTATCGAAAAAAACTCTCTCTCAAATTTATCCATATAAATAATGTCACGTACTTAACTACTTAGCTTTTTATTTTTTCCTTTCTCGGAATTTATTCAAAGAACGATTTAGAGAAAATCTTTATGTGTTTATTTTTGGATTTCGAAAAAGTCTATTTCCCAAAAAACAAACATTAAAAACCTGTTTTTGATTTTATACTCCAAATATCCACTTTCATATCCAAATTTTATTCATTTTACGCTACGACAATACTACTACACCCTTATTTTTATTGCACTCTTGTAGGCTTTACTTAGCTTTTATTGCTCTATTGGATAGTAGAAATATATTTTATTAGGTCATCTTCATTCCTCAATTCTAGGCGTTTTTTCAGACGATAGCGACCTTGTTCGACTCCACGAACGGAAATATTGAGGAGTGCGGCTATCTCTTTTGTGCTCATATTAATGCGTAAAAGGGTACATAGACGCAGGTCATTTTGAGTTAACTTAGGATGTTTTTCCATGAGCTTCTTTGAATAATTCTTATCTACTTGATTGACATAATTGTTAAATTCTTTCCAATAATCTTCACTCATTAGCTCAATGTCAATGGAATTTAGCAACTTGCGTAGACTGATATTGGCTTCTTTTTCGACGGCTTTTAGTTCTGTTTTGATGTTGGTGAGTATCTCATTTTTGTGTGCCATTTGAGCGGAAGAGAACATTAACTTAGAGTTTTTTGCATCGACTTCTGTCTTTAAATTTTCATTTCTCAATTGCAAAATTTCACTTTGTGCCTTTAGCATTTGTTGTTTGTGCGCTTCATCACGACCTTTGGTATAAAGGGTAATTCCTTTAATAATAGCGGAAATAATAAGCAAAGCAGAAAGTAATCTAAACCACCAAGTTTGCCAAAAAGGTGGCTGAATAAATACAGTTAGTTCTGCAATTTCATCTTCATATTTAACTTTAAAAATAAACTGACCAGGGTCTAAATTGGTGTAATTAACACTATGTTCACCGCGATTCAAAGTTTGCCAGTCCGCATCGAAGCCTTCCATTTTATAAGAAAATTCATTCTCTTGTGGATTGGTAAAGTTCATTGCAGCAAAGTCAATAGAAAAAGAATTATCGGTATAATTTAAATGGATTTTCTGCGCTTTTTCTATCGGTTGAGATAGGATTGTCCAGCCATTCTCCAATTTGCCAACGGGAACACTTTCATTGAATACTTTTAAATCGGTGAAAATAACTCCTGCTTGCTTTTTCTCGTCTTGACTCTTTATTTTTTGAGGTTTAATAGCGTTCAAACCGTTGATTCCTCCAAAAAATAGCTTTCCTTCTGCACTACATAAAGCAGCCATTTGATTAAATTGATTGCTATTTTCTTTAGTGTGAAAGTTAAAATTTGTGATTTCTCTCGTCTCAGGATTTAATCTACTAATACCCAAAAAGGTAGTCAGCCACAGCATTCCTGTTTTGTCCTCGGCGATGCCCATGACGCTATTGGCGATGAGACCGTCCTCTTTGGTAATCGCAGTGAAACGGTCTTCACCCAGCCATTGATTCAGTCCACCACCTTGTGTTCCAATCCATAGGCGGTCTTTGCTATCTTGAAAAATGGCTCTGATTTCATTGTCGTTGAGGGAAAAGGAATCTTGCGGATTGTACTGAAAACGAGTGAAGTTTTTTTCTTTTTCATTCCATAATTTCAATCCGCCTTGCTGTGTGCCCGTCCAAAGTCGATTCTGCTTATCAGTAAAAACGACCATAATGTCCTCTTTCGGTAAGGAATTAGCGTCATTTGTATCAGCAGATAATAGTTCTTGTT
>CAZQTE010000489.1:0-4266 GCA_964595615.1 uncultured Saprospiraceae bacterium | reverse complement strand
GTCCCGAGGCAATCGGGAAGAAAAATTATTCCCGATAGCTATCGGGACCAACTTGTCGGAGTCATTATTTCGTCGTTACTTAGTTTTTTTAAGTATCAAATTCAAACTAAAAACTAAACCTCTTCCTATCTTTCTGTGTTGTTTTTCCCGAACAAAGTTTATCATTTGGAATATTGACATTAAAGTCTAATCTCTAATATCCAACAACTTGCCCGTATGGGTCTAACATCTCTAATTTATCTCATTCAGAATGCAACAAAACCAATTAGGAAATTCAGATATAAAAGTCAGTAAAATTTGTCTCGGAACGATGACTTTCGGTGAGCAAAATACAGAAGCGGAAGGACACGAACAAATGGACTATGCGCTGGCAAATGGTGTCAATTTTATAGATACTGCAGAAATGTACTCTGTACCAGGACGCAAAGAAACACAAGGAAGCACCGAACGCATTATAGGAACATGGATAAATGCACGTAAAAATCGCGATAAGTTCGTCTTAGCCACCAAAGTAACAGGACCTTCCGCAAATTTTGAAAAGTATATGCGTCCTCTAAATTTTAAACCAGAGTCTATTCGTACCGCTTTGGCAGGTAGCTTTGAGCGTTTACAGACGGATTACATTGACGTATATCAACTGCACTGGCCAGAAAGAACCGCAAATTTCTTTGGAAAGCGTGGCTACAAACACACACCTTCTGATGAATGGCAAGACAACTTTTTAAGTATTATCGAAACCATGCAAGCCTTAAAAAAAGAAGGAAAAATTCGCGAATGGGGCGTTTCCAATGAGACGGCTTGGGGATTGATGCGTTATTTACATTTGGCAGACAAACATGATTTACCACGTCCTGTCAGTATTCAAAATCCTTATGGTTTGTTGAATCGGACATTTGAAGTCGGTTTAGCAGAGGTCTCTTTACGTGAGAATGTAGGCTTATTGACCTATTCACCAATGGGATTTGGCTTATTAAGTGGTAAGTATCACCGCAAAGAAAACGATGAAAATTCTCGTATAGACAAATTCAAACAAATGGCTCGCTATAGCAAGCAACAGTCTTGGGATGCCACGACAAAGTATTTGGAAATCGCAGAAAAACATGGTTTAAGTTTAGCACAAATGTCATTAGCTTTTATCAATGATCAAGCTTTCAATGCCAGCACTATTATCGGTGCAACAACTATGGCGCAATTAAAAGAAAATATTGGTAGCGCAGACATTAAACTATCTGACGAAATACTGAAAGAAATAGAGGAAGTGCAAGAATTGATACCTAATCCAGCACCGTAGATTAGTTGGTGGTTGGAAGTTGGAAGTTGGTAGCCACCCACGACTTACAACCACCAACTACCAACTTCCAACTAACTTTACTACCTTTGCGCCAGATTTGACATTATACATTCAACATTAGACATTCAAAAAGTGGCAGAGCAGAATTTTGTAGATTTCGTAAGAATTAATTTGCGTTCCGGTAAAGGAGGTGCGGGGTCAGCGCACTTGCGTAGAGACCGTTTGACGGCTATGGGTGGTCCAGACGGTGGTGACGGCGGTCGTGGTGGTCACGTAATCTTGCGCGGTAGCACTAATGTTTGGACACTATTGCCTTTCCGTTGGCGTAAGCATATCATTGCTAAAGATGGAGGTTATGGTTCAGGTGGTGGTTCTCATGGAAAAGATGGGGAAGATGTCATTATGGAAGTGCCACTCGGAACTATCCTAAAAGACCCAGAGACAAATGAAGTCTTAGGTGAAATCACGGAGCACGGACAGGAAATAAACGCCGCTCCAGGTGGTCGCGGAGGACTTGGGAATATGCACTTTAAAACTTCTGTGCGACAGACCCCGCGTTTTGCACAGCCTGGAGAGGAAGGTGTTGAGTATTGGCGGGTGTTAGAGTTGAAAATGTTGGCAGATGTGGGCTTAGTTGGTTTTCCTAATGCTGGTAAATCTACTCTTTTGTCTGTTATGACAGCAGCAAAACCTAAGATTGCCAATTATCCATTTACGACGATTGTACCGAATTTGGGTATTGTAAAATATCGGGATACGCGCTCGTTTGTGATTGCAGACATACCGGGTATTATCGAAAATGCACACGAGGGGAAAGGATTGGGACACCGTTTTTTACGTCATATCGAGCGTAATGCGACTTTGCTCTTTATGATTGCAGCAGATGTGGACAGCATACAGAAGGAGTATGATATTCTTTTGAATGAGCTAAAAATGTACAATCCTGAATTGATTGATAAGCCGCGCATCTTGGCAATTACGAAAAGTGATTTGATTGATGATGAACTGAAAGAGTTATTACAGCCAGATATTCCGAAAGATTTACCGCACTTGTTTATTTCGTCGGTGGCGCAGTTGGGATTGACGGAGTTGAAGGATTTGTTGTGGAAGACGATTAATGAGGATAGGCATTTGAGTTAGAATTGGAAAATAAAAAACGCACAGGTAAATCAATACTTGTGCGTTTTCTTTATGATTAATCTCGCATTCCTAAGCAAATTTCTGTTCCTGTAAAAATTCTCTAAAAAGAGCCTCTTGATTTTTGTTGTTCTTTTGGATATAATGATTTCTGCGTCTTGATATTCCTTTTGCATAATTAGATTTTTTTATGACCAAAGAATAGGCATTTGGATTTTCGAAATCTCTTTCCGCCGCCCATTTAAATCCTTCTAAATTCTTAACAATGACCTCACCAAAATATACAGACATATAAAGTTCATAATCTTCAATCGTTATAAAATTAGCTTTATATTTTCTCTCCTTTCGCAATTTAAAATATAGTTTTTCAACAGCTTTCAAACTTTCAGGAGAAAGGTCAGGTTCGAAAAACATATTCTCCCGAATAAACTTCAAAAATGTATCTAAATTTTGTTGTTTCTGCTCTATGAAAAAAGAGTTCGCATCTGTCTGTGAACTAAAAGTCATTGGCCGTCTCGCTTTCTTATTGAATCTTGTGTTGCTCATATTTTTAGTTTGACTGTTGGCAAAAGTATTCAATTTTGGCGGAGAACGTCAACTTTTTACACTCCTTGACAACTTTTTTCAGCAATAAGCTCTAATAAAAATGTCTCTCTCTCAATCGACATACCTTTTTTCTCACTAGTTGCCATTGTTTTTTTATTGTGTTTTATTGCTTCGTGAATATCAATCCAGATTGCTTTCATCCCATTATTGATTTCATAAGACTCTAAATTAGCGTTTCCCAACTCCTCATCAATCTCACAAGTATAGCAATAAGAAATCATGTGCTGAATATCAAAATCTGGTTTGTACCAAGGTCTGTATTCTTCATAAATGCCAAAAGGTTTTATGTTTTTTATGCCTTTTGCACCTGTCTCTTCGCTCAATTCACGCATCATCCCAGCGATTTTATCTTCACCATCATCTAAGCCGCCGCCTGGTAAACTATAGTCTTCGTAGCGTGCAGTGTACATGAGTAAAATCTTATCACCTTGGAGGGTAATACAGCGTGTGGCTAACCTTGTGAAAACAGATTTATTTTCTAAGCTGTCTATTGAAGGATGTTGGTGCGTCTTTAGAATCTGCATTTTGGTATTTTATGCAAAAGTAGAGTAAAATGTGTAAATAGTGTCATGTGGTTAATAGACTTGTTACTCTTATAAAATACACTTTCTGAAAATGCCTTTTCCCGCTATTTTCCTTCAAAAAATCATTCAATAGAGGGACTATTCAATGATTTTTTGAAGAAAACTATCGAAAAAATTCAAATTTCAGAAATCAATTTTATAAAAGTAACAAGTCTAATACCGTTTAAAAGAGTTTTCTCATAAAAAAATTGCAAGCTTGACTTTCTATTTTTACTTTATTATTTAAAAAATAGAACACCCAACCCTTTTTTAAAATGAACCGTCTTACTCTACATGAAACGAACAATCTTCCTTTTATTGATTACCACCATTTTGATAACTTGTCAAAAATCACCAGATACGAATCCAAATATAACATTCCGTTATATTGAAGACCTGTGTTGCGGAAATTTAATGATAATGAATGGCGAAACAATCGAGTCCCCTACGGGAAACTGGGTAGATTCTTTAACTTACGGAGTGAATTTGGACGAATATATTAGTTCGCAAAATCTTGATTTTGGAGATGAATTGTTTATTGAATTCGAAGTCTTACCGCTTCCATTAGCTGAGGATATTCAAGTCGATTGTGAAGTTATTTGTAATCGACATTCTGGAATTTTGATACAGATAAATAGTTTGGAAAAATTGTAGAGGTGGATTCGCTAA
>CAZQTE010000488.1:0-4315 GCA_964595615.1 uncultured Saprospiraceae bacterium | reverse complement strand
GTCCTGTTTTAACGTGTAAATTATTGTGTCCTATTACTTATGTTCTAAATATGCTCTAAATATATTCTAAAAAAATGGAATAATCAACTGCGTCTGTTCTCCGCCATTGGTATCCAATATAGTGACGACTACACCGTCAAGTGTATTCGCAATATCTATCTGAAAATTTCCTGCCGCATAGCTACCGTCTTCAATCTCTCCTTCACCAAATTGCAGGTCTACTAAACTACGACTCAATTGACTCAAAATTTGACTATTTAGAGTCTCAGTAAAACTTTCTAAATCCGTCCTAGAAGAAAAACCAAAACGGTCAGTAGCATTTGGATCTACAGTCGTATTCTGAGCTGTAGCAGTATTAACTAAATGCGCCGTGTTATTTGGATTACCGCCAAAAGCAGGGTTTTTGGGTTGATAAACCAACTGTTGAGCTGATAAACCAAAAGTAAATCCAAGCATCATTATACTAAAAATAAGTAGTTGTTTCATAACAGTCTATTGTTGATTAAAATCAAAATTGGTCAAATGGTTTATTTTATCAATAGGAGTCTCCGTCCAAATATTCTGGTGCTGAGCGTTCACTTGCTACATGTTTTCCTGAGGTAATATATCCATGTATATAATCAGCCAAAGCTTTAGCTAAACTTTCTAATCCGTCTGCACTTGGCTGAATATTTCTAGTAAAAACTTGCTTTTCGTTTACCATTATACCTACTCGAATATTACGCCCACGCCCTGGAAATTCGTTAATAGTAATATTATAACTAGGTACATTGTTAGGCTCTGCCCAGTGACGTGTAAAGTATAAATAGAAATCGTATCCTCCTCTTGTCGTTGAGGCATTCATTACCATTCCGTTGATTTCTACTAATTTCGTTGCGAGGGGAATTTCCGTCTTTTTAAAAAACGGTAAGAGGGGAAGATCTTGAGTTTTTACGGGGGCTTTTTCTTTTTTTGTTTGAGTGTTTTGATAGTGTATTATATCATTTTGAGAAAAGGCAATCAGCGGTAATAATAACGCTGAGAAAAGTAATAATTGCCCTCTTTTCTTTACAAAAAGCATAGTGTTTAAAATATTAGACTTTATAGCAACTACTATAAAATACGGAGATGCGCTTACAAAGAATTGTTAATAAATTCTATGAAAACACATCTCCGTGTCATTTCTGTTGAGCCATTCTTGACAAAGGTCATTGAAGATTCAGCAGATAGAAGAGTTATCGCTAAATCTTAATTCCCATAACTCTGTCTGATGATAACACTTTGTCCGTCTCCCTGTTGAATAAGATGAAAGGATTGGTTAACCGCACCGTCTATTTCATGAATTATTTCGTTATCGTTACCAATTTGAATTAATTCTGTTGAAGTATTCACTGACTCTGTAAGAGACTGAGTTATTGTATTTCGATTACCATCTTGAAGAATATAGGTCTGTAAACCTGTACCCGAAACGTTTCCGTTATAGGTATTTTGATTGCCATGTTGAAGAACAATCGATTGATTTCCAGAACCTTCTTGAATTAGATTAACGGTATTGTGTCTACCATTTTGTTCACTAATAACAAGATTTGCATCTTCTCCTTGTTGATGCATTTGTTGAACTTGTGCATGATTTCTATTACCCGTTTGGATAACAATCGCGACGTTTTCGCCAGCAGCTAATTCTTGTATCAAAAGGCTACTCGGTTGAAACAATGCATCTTCTGGATGTGGTTGATTCTGTGCCGAAAGAGTAACTGAATACCCAAAAACAAAGTGTGTCAACAAGCAAATGACTAGGGATTTCATGAAATTCATGTCCTATCATTTTGTGCCTGCTATTCTTTTAAGATAATAGATTTTAGACATTAGATATTAGACTTTTTTAATAAAAAAAAACTCCAACATCTAACATCTAATACCTATAGTCTTTGTAGTATCACAAGCTGATTCAGCTTACTGATTTGATTGTTCGATAGACGCATCGTTACGGTTACCCGTTTGTGTCAAGATACTAGAGTTACCATTAGAGATTTGGTCAATAACACCAGCGTTATCATCTCCTACTTGGAATGCTGTACCAAAGTTACCGTTTCCTTCTTGTTTCAAACCTACGATGTTGTTGTTACCAATCTGGTCAACTCCACCACCGTCAGTTTCTAAACCAACTGCGTTATTATCACCAGTTTGACGAGTATTTACAGTATTATTATCACCTTCTTGTAATAAGAAAGAACTGTTAGACTCACCGTCTTGAGTACTAATAGCAGTATTAGCGTTACCCGTTTGGCTCAAGATTACATCGTTATTGTCACCACGTTGCTCACTAATGTTACGATTATCGTTACCAGCTGAGATAAGATCAGAAACGTTTTGGTTTCCTTCTTGTAATTGGATAGACAAGTTACCGTCACCTTCAACTACAGAACGAACGAAGTTTTCATTACCTGATACTGTGATGTTGTTCGTGTTGTTGTTACCACGAGCCATCAATAATGCTTGTACATCGTCTCCTTGGATTAATTGTTCAGAAAGGTTTTGGCTACCGATTTGGTCAGTCATAGAAGTAACATTGTTACCTTCTACACGATTATCAACAGCATTGTTGTCACCTTCTTGTACAATATCAATTACACTCTCGTTTCCAAAAGCCTCAGTACGAGTTGTGTTTGCTGCACCAGTTTGAGTAATTGTCGATTTGTTATCAGCACCCTCCTGAGTTAAAACTGCTTGATTGTCTTGCGCGAAAACTGAACCTGCACACATTGTTGCGAAAGCAACTGCTAAAGTCAATTTTTTCATAATGATTAAAATTTAAAATGTAATTTGGTTAAAAAAATATAGATATAAATAGACATAAGGAGGAAAATTAGCACTGGAATTTAAAATAAATCTATATGTACCCAAACTTGAGCAATTATAAATCTACATAGTAAACACGCAGCAATTTAGTTTCTTACCGAAAACTCAGTAAAGAACAAGGAGGAATCCCAAATTATTATGTCTTTAGTATTTAAATAGTTGTAGTAGAAAATTGCAGAATTACCGCCAGAGGTTAGAAATACATAATCATGTATTAAAAAAAAGCAGGTGGCATCCTCAATTTTAGAAAAAGACTTATTTTGGATAAAATATCAATAATATAAGTCTATAAATAGTTGTACAAATTAGATAGGGGGAAATAGCAAAATTGATTGCTAAAGGGGGGGAAGTAAAGTTAATTATTATTAGTGTGTTGCTGAAGATTTATCAATAGTAAAATGGACTTCAATTAACCAATTCTTACGCAAATATAGCTTGTCTTTTTTAATAATGAAACTTTTTATTTTATAACAATAATTTTCAGGAGTCTTTTAATGAACATTTTAGAGAAAAAACGCAAATAAAAACAATAAAAACACATACGTAAAAACTTAAAAATCAAAACTTTAACCTAAAAAAGCATTTCAAATACGTTTCTTTACATTATATTTTTAAATATTTAATTATCACTATTTTCAGGTAGCGGAATAAAATAGAAACTCTCATCATAAAGTGTACTTCACATCATTTCAACAATAAATAGAATGCAGTTATAATTGCAATAAATGAAACAAATTTAATCCAATTTTTCTGATTTACTTTTAAAATATTCAGGACAAAAAATGATAGCAGCAATACAATAGAAACAATGACCAATTGCCCTACTTCGACACCAATATTAAAAGCAAAAAGCTGTTGAATTAATTCTCCAGTTTCACCTGGCATTAGACTACTTCTAAAAAATGTTGAAAAGCCTAGACCATGAATTAAACCAAAAAGAGCAGTTAAAAGGTAAGTCGTTTTAAAATTCTTGTTTTCTTGATAAGTTGACAAAATATTTAATACTGCTGTAGCGATAATAGTCACTGGAATAAGCATTTCCACCCAAGTCTTTTGTTGGGGTGTCAGTTGAATAATATCCAAGCCTACCAATGCCAAGGTCAAAGAATGCCCTAAAGTAAAGGCAGTCACCAATAAAGCTGTCTTTCGCCAATCAGATACCCGAAAAACAGCACACAAAGCAACAACATAAGCAATGTGATCAAAACCCTCGGGGTCAAGAATATGGTCAAAACCAAAACGAAAAAAGAAAGTGAATAAAGACTCCATAAAAAAACTTGAAAGAGTTGTAAAGTTCTTGAAGCGCAAAAGTAGTTGGTTTTTTAATATCTTCGCGAAAAAAGGAACTCTTTAGGGACAGACGGGTTTTAAGTAACGACAAAACAATAAGTCCGTCATCTGGACAGGTCAAATTTTCCTCACTTTTCACTTCAAATCACTCCCCGACCTCCGGCACGGGGCAGGCAGCGTATCAACA
>CAZQTE010000487.1:0-4318 GCA_964595615.1 uncultured Saprospiraceae bacterium | reverse complement strand
TAAGTAACAACAAAACTAAGGGTCATTTAAAGAATGTTCAAAATGTTATAAGCTATTTTTTTAACGCCCTTAAGGAGATTGAAATAAAGATATTCTATTCATTGTTATTGTTTCTCGACTTTAATCGAGACCGTTTTTTCACAAAACCGTACAATGTTTTAACAGCTTATTCTTTATAAATTTCCTGATTTTAAACGCACCTCCTGATTGCATTTATTTTATTTTCCATTGCTTAAATTGCTATTTGTCAGCAATTTAAACGCTTATCCTTTGAAAACAAAAGTAATATTTTATGGCTTCATTAAACGCTCACTCTGGGCTATTAGGAGAAAGACTAGCAAAACACCTTCTACGTCGAGCTACCTATAAAATAGATAAACAAAGTATCGAAACCTTCGCAGCAATGTCTGCAGAAGATGCTGTAGAAGCATTATTCGTTGTCCCACCTACTATGTTATCTGAACCAATAAATGGTGAAACAGGTGTCCCTTGGATTAATAATCCAGATGCTGCAGAGCCTCCAATGTGGAAACAGCGAAACTATCTTAAAGTATGGTGGCTTGATGAAGCCAAACGTGATACATCAATCAACTCTAAGATGATGATGTTTCTACATCAATACCTGACAATGCACACAGATGCAGCTGACACTATTTACGTGTATGACTATCTTAGCTTGTTGCGTATTTATGCTTTGGGAAGTTATAAGACTTTAGCTCTCAAAATTGTGACAGATAATCCGATGTCTAGTTATTTAGATAATCGTTGGAATCATAAATGGAATCCGAATGAAAACTTTGCAAGAGAGTTTCTGGAGCTTTTCACTATCGGTAAAGGTCCTCAAATAGCACCTGGCGATTATACAAATTACAAAGAAGAAGATGTTGTAACAGCAGCTAGATTACTTACTGGCTGGAGATTTGGAGACAGAACTGACCCTAGCCACTTAGACCCCGATACGGGCATTACACGTAATTATACTCTTTTCAACTACCACGATACTGACCCAAAACAGTTTAGCTCTGCCTTTGACAATTTAGAAATCACAGCGGCTACTAATGATGAAGAAATGTGGACAGAGTTAGAAGCTTTTGTCGATATGATTTTTGGACAAGATGCCACTGCTGTTACTCTTTGTCGTAGATTATATCGCTATTTTGTGAGTAAAGAAATTACAGAAGATATAGAAACTAACATCATTACTCCCCTCGCAGCAACCTGCCGCGAAAATGATTATAATTTAGCAATTACAGTAAAACAGCTCTTGAAATCTGAGCATTTTTATAATGAAGGGTCAAGTGAGATAGCCAATAAAGTAATTGGTAATATGATAAAATCACCGCTGGACAATGTCCTCCAGATGATGAATTTCTTTCAGATAGACCCACCTCATCCAGTGTCAGATTATGAAAATCATTACGAAGATTTTTGGTGGTGGTCTGTTATGGATGTCATGTTTGAACAAGCTGGCTTTAACTTCTTAGAACCAAACAATGTTGCAGGATATCCTGCATATTATCAAGACCCAAATTATTCTAGAGATTGGTTTAATTCAGCAACCTTAGTCGCTCGCTATAAACTACCAGAACAGTTTATTACTGGAACTAGAATCTTGAGTTGGGGTTCGCTAGGAGGAGTGACATTTGATGTAGTAGATTTTATTCAAAATAGTAGTGTAATCAATGACCCTGCTGATGCTACACTAATAGTTAGCGAGTTATGTAATTATCTTTTTCCTGAAGAACCTGATGCTGACAGGTTGGATTATTTTTTAAACAATGTCTTTTTAGCTGGCTTGGCAGCGGAGGAATGGACAAATACAGAGTGGCCTGCTTATTTAAGTTCAGGCGATGACTCTGGTGTACGTGTTGCCCTCGAGAGACTTTTTACAGGATTGATTTATTCGCAAGAATATCAATTAATGTAATACTCTTTATTGTTTTCCTTAATTCAATCTAAATTTCAACTGACTATCCAATAGTCAGAAAATATATTTATCATGAAAAGAAGAAATTTTCTTAAATATACCTCCGCAGCAGCTGGTCCTTTAATGCTTAATGGTATTGCTGTTCGCGCAGTTGCTTCACCCTTGATGATGAGCGCCTTGAATTGTGACGATGCTCAAGACCGTGTTTTGGTTTTGATTAATCTTAGTGGTGGAAATGACGGTCTAAATACAGTTGTTCCTCTTGATCAACTAGATACTTACAATAATCTACGTCCTAATATAGCTCTAACTACAAATTTAGAATTAGACTCGGCTTATGATGTGGGACTTCACCCAGCTTTAGCCCCTTTAAAATCAATGTATGAGGACGGTAAAATGCATTTAATCCAAGGTACGGGTTATGAGAATACAAACGGCTCACACTTTAAGAGTACCGACCTTTGGCTGACAGGTGGTGATAGTACCCCTGAAAATTTTAACTTAACTTCTGGTTGGGTTGGTCGATACCTTGAATATGAATATCCTGCGTTAATAGGTAATCCAACTACCGAAAACCCTGACCCTCTTGGTATCCAATTATCAGACAAAAAGCAGTCTATGATATTCAAAACGACTTCTGAATATACTTCTGCTGTTAATTTGACTGGTGTTAATCCAAGTGGATATCAAGGCTTGGTGGAAGGCGTTGGTGGAAATGCTTTAGCCAATATTCCTGATAGCGATTATGGTAACGAAATTAGCTACATTCAATTAGTAGAAAGCAATACAAACATCTATGCTGAGCGTGTAACAGAAGTCTATGATGCTGGAACAAATTCGGGAACTTATCCAGATACAGGATTGTCTGGTCAATTAAAGACAGTTGCTCGTTTGCTTTCAGGTGGTTCTCAAACTAAAGTTTTCTTAGTTGATATTGGAGGTTTTGATACACATGATGTTCAAAATGTCGTAGGTGCAACGGAGACAGGATGGCACGCAAATACACTGACAGAGTTAGCTGAAGGAATTAAAGCATTTCATGATGATTTAGAAGCTTTAGGAATAGCAGACAGAGTCATGACTGCTACTTTTTCAGAGTTTGGTCGTCGTGCGATTGAGAATGGAAATTATGGTACAGACCACGGTACTATTGCACCAATGTTTGTCTTTGGAAATGGTGTACAAGCAGGAGTTTCGGGGACAAATGATAATTTGTCTGATTTATTGTGGGGTACACAATTACAAAATCAATTATATGATTACAGACAAGTGTATTCGACTATTCTTCAAGATTGGCTAGGTAGTGGTGATGGTACTTTAATGGCAACTTTCTCTCAAGTTTGGGGCAAAATTCCAAATGTAGTGAACAGTTCTAATATTGTTGATCCTGCTTGTTATGGACAGGCAGCATTGCCCGTTTCCTTGTCATATTTTAATGCACGAGCAATTGGGAACAAATTGGTTAATTTAGAATGGGAAACAGCTGCGGAATACAATCACAGTCATTTTGAGCTTGAGCGTAGTCGTGATGGGGTTAATTTCGAATTCTTATTGCGAATAGAAGGTCTAGGCGTTAATTCTGAAACGACCAATACCTATTTTGAAAAAGATGAAAAACCTTTTGAAGGAGACAGCTACTATCGTCTAAAATCAATCGATAATACCGGTGAATTTTCTTATTCGGAGCTAAGAAAAGTAAGAATAGAGTACAAACATCTAAAAAATGTAAAAGTATATCCTAATCCTGCTGCCTTTGATGCTAATGTAGTGATTACTTCTGATAAGATTTTCTCAGCAAATATTAGTATTGTGAGTACAGCTGGTATGATTCATAGAAATTATACTAGAAATGTAAAGCAAGGTTTTAATAAATTTAATTTCAATGTCGAGCGACTTTCTTCTGGGAATTACTTTGTAATTTTTGAAAGTAAAGACGGTTCCGTTAAGGAAACTTTGCCATTGACAATACAACGATAATTTTTTTCCAATTAACTGCTCTTTTTTTCAATTATTGTGAGGAAAATAATAGACTTGTTACTCAGATAAAAATGGTTAGCTGAAATTTAGATTTTTTCGATAGTTTTCTTCAAAAAATCTTTGAATAGTCCCTCTATTGAATGATTTTTTGGAGGGAAATAGCGGAAAAAGATATTTTCAGATGACTGTTTTTATCTGGGTAACAAGTCTAATACTAAAAAAGCCGTCCGAATATCATTTCGGACGGCTTCCTTTTTACTTGGGACTCTAATTTTAAGTAAAAATTGAGGATAATTGACCTGTGTAGATGTATATTTTATTGTTGCCCCGTCCCTTACTTTTACTAGTCTAAATAAACGCCAATCTCCTTTTCTGTTCCCTTCAATATTACTTTAATATTTTCTCGTAAAGTAG
>CAZQTE010000486.1:0-4325 GCA_964595615.1 uncultured Saprospiraceae bacterium | reverse complement strand
TATTGCTGCGCAATATTCTCTTCCGACAAATCTAAAATATACCACTCAATTGCCTCAACATCCAAACCTGGACGTCTAACGACTTCTTCTGGTGCATAGTGTTTTGCCAAATAATCCAATATAATTGGTTCATTTTTCCCTAATTGCCACAAACCTTGCGTTTTTTGCATCCAACGTATCATATCTTTCCAACCATCTCTTGTTGCGCGATTTTGAGTCACTAATTTTGCCGAGTGACAAGCAGTACAAGTTCCACGCACCACATCAAAGCCTTCAGCATATACAAAACCAGTCTGGACATGTATTCCATTTTCGACTCTATCTATATCATCTGCTGCTAAAGCTGCGGCAGCCGCCTTTCTTTTTTGTCGATTTTTCTTTTGCACTTCCTCCGAAACAACTTCTGGCTGGTCAAAAATATTAGACATACTTTCACCAAAGAGACCATACATAAAAACGCCGATACAAGTTATTAGAAGTAAATTGATGATGAATTTGAAAAGGAATCTTTGATTGGCAGCAAAGAAAATTTCTATATTCTTATTTTGTTGATTTTCCATAGTCTTTCCTTAGATTTTAGAGGAAAGAAATCAGATATTAGATTATTGAGCCTAAAAGTCTAAGGTCTAATATCTAAAGTCTAACATCTCTCAATACTAACTCACCTTTATCGCAATACGATGACAAGCATTATTCAAATATCCACGAGGATTCCAACCTGGCAATAACATCGGTTGAGATTTCCCATTGCTGTCCGTCGCTTTTGCCCAAACTTCGTAATATCCAGACTGAGGAAAGCTAATATTGGCGCTGAAATGTTGCCATGCGTTTAGATTCGCAGCATCTTCTAAATTGCAACTTTGCCAAGTTGCACCAAAGTCGATAGAGTAGTGGACTTCTGTAATTTTTGCATCACTTGTCCACGCGTGTCCGCGAATGGGAAGTTTTTGACCTTGTTTTATCGTTGCTCCAGTTTTTGGGAAAGTAATGAGTGATTTTACCGGCATTGCCTCGATGATACACATTTCATCATTTGGGACTTTTGTACCGGGAGCGACTGGTTTGCAAGGTACGCGATAGGATTGACCTGTCATTTTTGGTCCATCGTGGACTTTATTTCTAATAACAATTTTGTGCAACCACTTACCCGAACAAGAAGCCGGATAACCACCAAAAACTAAACGCAAAGGATGTCCATTAAGTAATGGAATATCCTTCCCATTCATCGCCCAAGCTATCAAACTCTCATCTTTTAGTGCTTTTTCCATAGGAACACCGCGCGAAATAACGACTTTTTCGGTATCGCCACTGATATGTGTGTCTTTTCCGTAATAGCCAATATAAACGGCGTCACTCTTGATACCAACGTCATTGAGGACATCTTTTAGGCGGACACCTGTCCACTCTGGACAACCCACCGCGCCTGTTGACCATTGATTTCCTTTGGCGGGCGGATTAAATTCGCTACGCCCGTTCCCACCACATTCGAGGGTCAATTGATAGGTATAATTCTTGAATTTAGATTTTAAATCGGCGAGTGTGTAGATTTTCGTTTGTTTGGCAGACTCCCCTTCAATAGTGAGCGTCCAACTATTGATGTCAATATTGTTTTCCAAAGGAGGAATACCATTATTTCTGACAAATAATTTATCCGAAGGCGTTATTTTATCATCGAGTAGAAATGGCGGTGTTTCTGCATTAATCGGACGGTCATTGAGTATGACCAGACCCGGATGTTTGCCGGGTAATGAAAATAATTCTTCACTATCTGCCAATCCTGCAGGTATAAGTCCAGATGGATAATTCTTTCCAAATACTACTTTCGCTCCGAGCAGGCTACCCATTGCGACTATGGCACTTTTCTTCAAAAATCCGCGACGATTAGCGGATGCGCCATAGAGTTTTTGCTCTGCCTTGGTTTTATCTTTGGCAAATAGTTCGTGAATACCTATTTTTTTCATTTCGTTTTGTTTGAATAGGGGAGAGGTGCGAGGAGAGAGGTGAGAGTTAAGCCTGTACTAAACAAACTTCTCACCTCTCACCTCGCTGCTCTCACCTTTTTTCTAATATTTACTACTTCCCAAACCCATGTGTATTTTGCTGCACAAAATCCTCGGGAAATTCCTCAATACCTGGGAAACCCAGACGAATATCACGTCCATCGTGTGGAATATAAGCCGTTCCGAAGATATAATCCCAAATCGCTAAGGTTAAACCAAAGTTAACCCCAGTTTGTCGTTCTTCTGGTAAGTCATAAGCGTGGTGCCAGATGTGCATTTCTGGATTATTGAATAATTTGCGCATAATTGGTCCTAAAGCTAAAGCACCAAGAGCGATGCAGCCAAGAATAATTCCTACTTGTTGGATTAGATTCTCTGATTGTAGGAAAGTAATTTCTAAAAGTCCATTTGCAAAGACAATTCCTATTAAGAAGCCAATGATACCACCCGTTACCCAGCCCTTGACTGTTATATTGGAGTGATTAAAGTGTCCCCAAGCTAAGGTGAAAATATGAATTACAAAGAAATCATACAGACCAATACCTAAAAGTGCTAATGGAATATACTCTAAAGAACGATAAACTACATTCTCCATCCAGTGATAACGGAGGTGTGCGGCAAAACCCATTTGTTCGACAGAGTGATGTACTTTATGAAATTCCCAAAGGGTTGGACTTTTGTGCAAAAGACGGTGTATCCACCATTGTACAAAATCTCTGACGAGAAAACCAGTTGCTAAAACCGCCCAATAGGGGAGGGTGTTTAATGGATTATTTGCCTGTAAGTTCATACCTGAAACAGCTTTTATCCCGTCATTAAATAAATTGACGATAACATCAGAAGCCGCATTGTAAACAATCAATGAAAATAGGAAGAAATTGAAAAACATATAAAATGCATCCATAAAAAAGTCTTTGCGCAAAATGGCTTGTCCTTTGCGCCAAGGCAAGATGACTTCTAAGATAAAAAATGCTACAGAAACCAGAATCAACCAATAGAAATAAGAATTCCAACTTGGATTCGTGATATCATTCCATAAATAATTAGCGTAACCTGTATATCCGTTTACAAAGATGTCCCAATACTTTCCCATTTTAATTTGATTTATTTTTTGGTAGAATAAATTTACTTTGAGAGGTTTTTAACTTCCATTTCCTCTTTTAATTGAGCATACAAAGCTTGATGCTCTTTTTGATTTGTATGTCTTTCTATTGGCACATTTCCATTCATCACATAATTATAAGTCCATTCAATCCATGAACCGTCATAATTTTGAACATTTGGATAGCCTAATATTTCCTTTAAAACATAAGAAGTATGCGCCGACCGGACTCCTGACTGGCAATATACCAAGATTTCTTTATCTGGTGTAATGCCTACTTTACTAAAGTTATGTTTCAGGTCTTTAAGACATTTAAAGCGGTGGTCACCATCCAAATGAACAGCGTCCGACCAATTTAAATGTACTGCTGAGGGTATGCATCCGTAGGTGAAAGCTCCTTGTTTCCATGCATTCAATTTACCTTTTGCAATATAAGGTTGACCTAAATATTCCTCTGGTTCACGGGTATCGAGAATGATTATATTTGGGTCGCTAATTGCCTTTTTTACCTCTTCCAAACTAACAACATTAGTATCTTTTGCTTGTTTCGAAAATTGGTATTCAGAGGTTTGAATCTTATTTGGAATTTCTTTTGTTAATTCATATCCCGCTTTTTTCCAGGCTGCCTTTCCTCCATTTATCACCTTTACATCCTCATGTCCATATAACTGCAAAATCCACGCTAATCGTAAAGCATCACAACTCCCTTTTGTATCATAAAGAATAATTTTATCAGAAGGAAGAACTCCTTTTTGACTTAAAAAATATTCCATTTCACTCTTTGTAGCGCGCATTCCTGTGTAGGAAAAATCTGTTTTTGCTTCATAATCAGGTCGCCAAACAGAAATAGCATTTGGCAAATGTCCCGATTTATATTTCACTCTTTTACTTACTTCAAAAAGAACAAAATCAGTCTTTTGCTCAAAAAATCTTCTTGCTTCCTCAATGCTAAAGAGCCCATTTGCCTTAATCGAGTCTGGCGATAACAAGCTCAAACTGTCTATCTGTGAACTATCCGCCTGCACTGTATGTTCCATTTTATCCGAAGCATAATCGCAATCAAATAGAAAAAAGAGGCAGGAAAGTCCAATGAGGATGTAAGCTGTTTTTCGTTTCGCAATATGCATATGCGTTTGTTTGTATGACGCCAAAGGTAAAAACCTTACATTTGTTTTTTTGTGATGTAGGTTACATTTAATTAGAAATTATGGTTCTTTGACAAA
>CAZQTE010000485.1:0-4341 GCA_964595615.1 uncultured Saprospiraceae bacterium | reverse complement strand
AGATAGGTGTCGAAAAATAAGCAATTTTCGCTTTTAGCAGCGTGCCGAAGGCTCACCTTTATTTTTTTACCGTAGGTAAAATAATAATGTGAAGATGCTAAAAGTGAAAATATGCCCATACGGGTAGACTGTTTTCGACTGTTTTTTGTTTCTTTTTTTCGAAAAAAGAAGAGGTAAAAAAGGAAAGTCATAACTGCACCTCTAATAAATTAGTACGTAACATCAACTAATCAAATACAAATCTAATAAATTTAGTCGATTTTGCTCATATAAAAATAGTCGATTCCCGCCTATTTTACCTCTAACCTGTACCCAACCCCATGAATATTTTTAATCGCAATCCTCTCATCTCCCTTCAAAATCTTCCGCAATCGCGATATAAAAACATCCAAACTTCGCCCAACAATAACGCCCTCTTCACTCCACACAGCATCTTGAATATCTTCTCGTTTTAAGACTTGATTAGGTCGCAAGGCAAAGTATTCTAATAATTTGCCTTCGCGAAAGGTAAGTTTTTTAGAATTGCCCGCAATTTGAATACTTAAATTTTGTGGTTCAAAAGAAGAATTGCCGATTTGAATGGCATTTATACTCGAGGTAGGACTATTGACTTCCTTATCCTCTTTATCCAATATTTTAGCAGAAATAAACAAACCAATTCCACCTAAAATAAAACTCAAAAAAGCAAAAGGCAGATAGAATGAGTTTTGATTTTTCTCCGTATCAAAAGTGACATTCAAGACATTACAATCACTGTTTCTTTCTCGTCCCTTACATGCAACCTGCCCTTTCTCAAAAGCAAAGCGATTGTAACCCAATAAAATTTCATCCAATTCACAATCAATAATCGAGACCATATACTCCTCTTCAATCTCATAATCTCGTAATGATGCATCTAAAACAGCTGGCAGTGTATCATAATTTATAGCTTTTTCAATGACTATACGGTGCATATTTTCATCAATCAATTGCACCGCCCCAATCATAGACGTGCTATCCTCCGCAATTTTATGTAAATTGTGGACGGCTTGACGAATAGCTAAGTTCATTTTGGTAGAAAGCGCATCTGGTCCTTCGCTAACTGGCTGCATAAAAAAGTGCAAAAATAGCATCATGCCTCCGAGAGAAAAACAAAAGAGTGCGCTCCATTTAGATTTATTCATACTACGAATTTACAAGCCTTGACGCTTATTTAATAGGGATTTACATTTCGTTTACACTGTTTTACGGTGGATTTAACTATTGTTTTTGATAATGTCTGACCTTTGTGGTATTCAATTAACATTTTTAAAAGATTTTAGATTTTGGATGTTAGACTTTAGACTTTTACTGTCCCGTCTTCTTATTCAAGTAATCTTCAAAAACACAGAACATGAAAAATATCAAAATTCTCATCATTTGCTTTTTTGCTTCAATCGGTTCTCTCATCGGGCAAACGGACTTTTCTAATATTGATTTCCTAAAATACAACAAGAATGCAAAATGCAATAAAGCAGAGGGTAACAGTAAGTATTCTTCGATTTTCTTTGAAGGAAAACGTTTAATGGGGAATGATTTATCGACAGATTCCGATAAGATAATTTTGGAAGAAGGAATGCGCGGGACATTTACTGTCGCACCTGTCATCATGAATAATGGCGTAGCGACACAGGGCAAACGGGTTCCCTTTCGCATCGCGATTAAGAAAAAATATATGCGCTCACTGTGGATGTATTCTGATGAAGTATTTGAAGAGGTAAACTTTGAGGATATTATGAAGGAATGTGAAGTTGGAGACGAGATTATTTTTATAATGGTAAATCGAGATTACTTTTTGCAGAATTATGAGGTGGAGGTGATGTGGGGATGTTAAATGTAAAACGGTCTTTTGTTCTGATAGAATAAAAGACCGTTTTCGGAGATTTTAACGCATAATGTAGTAGTTAAAACCTATTAAGAAATTGACCAAATTCCTCTCGCGTCCCACAAAACCGAAATTGACATCGTTGCTTGACCCAAAGTTAGTAGGTTGAAAAGTCTTGTTTTGGGGTAAAAACGTAAGAAGTCCCGTCAAACTTGTATTTTTACCTAGAAAATATTCGTATTCTGTTCCAAATTGAAGATTGAGCGCTTCTGAATTATCCACTTCTTCATCCTTCATTTTAGTGGAAACAAAATCAGCCCCAATGGTTGGTTCTATTTTATGTCGTCCCTTAAAAATGGCACATCCTGCTGTAATTAAACAGCTTCTTGTGCGTAAATTGAGTCGTTCAAAACCTACGTTAACATTTGTTGCAGGAAAAGAGAATAGAGTAGTAATACCCAATACGACATTTTCTGAGATATTAGCATAATGACCTACTCCTATTTGCGGCACAATATTATACTTAGTTGTTCTACTCTCAATCACATAAAAAGTAGTCAAATTTTGCAAATTGGCAATTAAGTAAAAATGGTCTGTAAAGAAAAATTTACTCGTCCCTCTAAAGAATAAATCCGAAGCCCAGCGTCTTTCATCAAAACTGCCAGTTAGACCAATCGCTTTAGTCCCTGCTTTGATTGAATTTCGAGCTAAGATTTCCTCCTTCTGTTCTCTGTTCCGTAAAAAGAAAAAACGCATACTTAATCCTATATCTGGTCGAAATTTATTTGGGAAAACCTCAAAATTTCCTCTTTCTACTGAAAAAGGCGAGATACTGTAAATCAAATTAATAGATGCGTTGTCCACAGGAAAAAATGCTGCGCCTAACTGTAAATGTGAAAATGTAGAACTACCAGTATAACTCAACTGAAAACCCGTCAAGCCTTTAATTTTACTCTTACCAATAAATTGATTAATGAAAATAGAAACCTGAGTTTCAGTACCATCACTCGCAATATCAGTAGAAGGGTTACTCCTATTGTCACTCATTATAGACCAGGTTGCACCAATCAAGGTATTTTTTGCAACAAAGCCTCCAAAAGTTGGAGAGAAATTTATTATTCTGTCATCCTCATTAAGATGATTATATGTAAAATTGGAAGTCCCGAAAAAGTAATCCCCTTTTTGCGGCTGCGCAAATGTAAAATTAAGGAACAAGAGAGAAAATAGGAAAGTAAAATAAAGCTTCATTGTATTGTTTTATATGGTGAATTTAATAAAAAAATTAATCAACTCGCTTCTCTATTTACAAACCAATAAACCCCAAAACTCAACAAAACAAGCCCAATCGCCAGCTCTAAAGCAAAACTCGGCAGTTCAAATCCCATATCCACCAAGCCCCAAATCAAAGCAGGCAAAATCAACAAACGCAAGACCTCCACGATATGCACCCACCTATTTTTCTTCTCCGCAAAAAAACCAAACATCACCGTCGTCCAGCCAATCCAAAGCGAAAATGCAACAACTAATGGAGTTGTAAATTCAGCATTTTTAAAAAGAAAAAGCGTTGTAATCTGTGATAAAATAAAGAACTGTAACCCGATATAAACTTTCATACCAGTCGAGACCGTCACATCATATTTTTGATAATCAGCAGCGACAACTTTCGGCTTTTGATGCCCGCCCATATAGTCTGGTAACCAACCTGGAGGATAAAATAAAATCTTCAATTTATCTTTAAAAGTCCGCGCTTCTTTCACCACTGCAAATAGGTCGATATAGTGTGCAAAGTTGGCAAAAAGTGGATTCCACGATTTAATCGGAACGGTCACACCGTAGTTTGGACGCTCTTCTTCTTCCTTAAATGTTCCAAACATTTTATCCCAAGTGATGAATACGCCAGCGTAGTTTTTATCTATGTATTTGGGGTCGCGACCGTGGTGCACGCGATGATGAGAAGGCGTATTTAAAACGGCTTCAAACCAAGCAGGCATCTTCTGAATATGCTCGGTATGTATCCAAAATTGATACAATAAATTAAATCCAGCGACCAAGACCAACTGCGTCGGGTCAAATCCCACCAAAGCCAAAGGCAAGTAAAAGAAAAAGCCCCAAAGCGCGCCCGTAGATGTCTGCCGCAATGCCACCGACAAGTTATAATCCTCACTCTGATGATGCACCACATGTCCTCCCCAAAATAGACTAACCGTATGCGCCATGCGATGCTCCCAATAATATCCTAAGTCATACAAGACCCAAAGCGCCGCAAATGTCCAGCCATTAGCAGGCAAATCAAACAAGCGAAAATGCTCGAAGACCATGACATAAATACCAATTTTTATTATCTTTTGAAATACGCCAGAAACTTGTGAAAGAGTGCCTGTACTGATGTTTGTCACCGCGTCATGTAAGCGATAGGTGTGCTTCTTTGTCATGCGCTCGTAGATGAGTTCTACTGCCATGAGGGTGAAGAAAATGGGGATTGAGAGGACGACGGGATT
>CAZQTE010000484.1:0-4350 GCA_964595615.1 uncultured Saprospiraceae bacterium | reverse complement strand
CTAACAAAAAAATCTCTCTCTCAAATTTATCCACATAAATAATGTCACGTACTTATTTGATTAGTAAAAGGAATTAAAAAAAATAACTCAAAACATGATGACATTTAATTTTCGTTTATTGGCACTCTCATTATTCACCTTGTCCCTTGTCTTAGTATCTTGTTCCAAAGATAAAGAAGAGGAAATGGAAATGGTAGAAGAAGAAATGGACGGTCCTTGTCCTATCACGCAATTATTATTTCATGAAAAAGACGGACTTGTTAGAGTCGATATTGAAAACCCAAGCCTTATACCAAATGGCTGGGAAACAGATTCTACCTTTATAGGATTTGAAGGTGAAGGATATCTTATATGGACAGAAGGTAATAACTTCAATACACCAGGAGAAGGGTTTATGAGATATTCAATAGAAATCACTAACCCCGGAACTTACCAATTTGTTTGGCGGTCTCGCATAGGTGCTGGAACCAGCAATACAGAGCATAATGACTCTTGGTTGAGAATTCCAACTGCTGCAGATTTTTATGGAGAAAAAGCTAGTACAGGAGAACGTGTTTACCCAAAAGGAGTTGGCAAAACTCCAAATCCAGAGGGAACCAGTAAAGATGGTTGGCTCAAGTGCTACATGAATAGATTAAACGAATGGTTTTGGCGGTCATCTACTAATGATGGAGACCCTTTTAATATTTTTGCACAGTTTGATAGTGCAGGAACTTACGATATTGAAATATCAGGACGTTCAAAATCTCATGCCCTCGACCAGTTTGTTTTATTCAAAACGGACAAAACACTTTCGCAAGCTACTGCTGCGGAACTAAGTGAAATTACCTGTAAGTAATCTATGCCTTTTGATATAAAATATATACTGCTTTTCATTTTTCTGATTGCGGCTTCGGCATGCAACAAGCATATTGATATAAAAACTTCTTTGGAAGACAATTTTATCAATCCTCCTGCTGCTGCAAAACCAAGAACTTGGATGCATGCCATGAGTGGCAACATGACAAAAGAAGGGCTTACCAAAGATTTGGAATCCATGGCTGAAGTTGGGATTGGGGGGCTATTATTATTTAATGTCACGCAAGGCATTCCTAATGGAAAAATAATTTACAACTCTCCTGAACATCACAAAATGATACAGCATGCTGCTAAAGAAGCGGAACGTTTGGGACTGAGTTTTGGGGTGCATAACTGCGATGGTTGGTCGTCAAGTGGTGGTCCTTGGGTGACTCCGGAGGAATCTATGAAAATGGTGGTGTGGAGCGAAACGATTGTGGATGGAGGAGTTGTAAATATCAAATTAAAAGAGCCGACAAGACGAGAAGGATTCTACCAAGATATTGCGATTTTAGCCTACCCTGCCCTGTCTTCAGAAATTGATGATAATAAAAACCAACCAAACATAACTGCCTCAGATACCAACCTTGATATTAGTTTGATTTCAGACGGAAAAATTGATGCGGAGTCCCAACTAAAAAAACAAGGAAACGAATCCCCGTGGATTCAATTTCATTATAAGCAGCCCAAAACTTTGAGGTCTGCAAAAATAATTTTTAAGGATAGACGTGCTACCGTAACTTTACAAATATCTGAAAACGGCAAAGATTTTACGGATGTCAGAGAATTATTTAAAGTTCGAACGGGTAAAAGTGAGTGGGCTATCAATGACCATTTTGAAGGGATAACCTCAAAATACTTTAGGTTAAAATTTAATCAAAATACCACTCTAAAAGAAGTACAGCTTACCTCCAATTATTTTATCAATAATCCATTAGGACGTACGGCTATTGCGAGAACGGAAGATAAAGATTTAGCACCAATCGGTCAGCCGCAAAAAGAAATGGTCATTGACAAATCGGCTATTAAAAATTTGACGACCACCGTGGATAAAACAGGACGATTAAAAACAACTCTTCCTGAAGGAAAATGGACGGTCTTGCGTTTTGGCTACACCTCAACAGGAGCGTTTAATAATCCGGCATCAGATGCGGGTCGCGGTTTGGAAGTTGATAAATTAAATAGACCTGCTTTTAAAAATTTCTTCGATGGTTTTGTAAAAAAAGTAATTGACAGTACAAAATTAATAGCTCCAAATGCCTTGCAATATATCGAAATCGATAGTTATGAAATGGGAGGTCAGAATTGGACAAACAATTTAGATTCTATCTTTAATGCTAAAAAAGGTTATGACTTAATACAATTTTTACCACTCATTGCTGGTCGATTTGTTGAAAGTGCAGAAACATCTGAAGCGGTGTTGTCTGATTATCGAGCGGTGATTTCTAACTTAATGACAGAGAATTACTTTGCCTATTTCTCTGAATTATGTAATGAGGCAGGTTTAAAAAGTTATATAGAACCTTATGGTTTTGGTCCTTTAAATGACTTAGACATTGGCGGAAAAACGGATTTGCCGATGGGGGAATTTTGGATGAATAGACCGATAACACAAACAGCCTCTGCGGTATCAGCCGCTCATATCTATGGAAAACCAGTAATTTCAGCAGAATCGTTTACCTCCAATCCAACTATTAATTGGAAAGGAAATCCAGCTATGGCAAAAACGTCTGGAGACTTGGCTTGGACTTATGGGATTAACGAATTTATGTTTCATCGTTTTGCTCATCAAGCTAATATTTATGCAGAACCCGGAATGACTATGAATCGCTGGGGTTTTCATTTTGATAGAACACAAACTTGGTGGAAAAATGCAGGAGCAGATTGGTTTAAGTACATAGCAAGAGGTTCGTATTTATTACGTCAAGGAAATCCTGTATCAGACCTATTAGTTTACATTGGGGAAGGTACACCAAATGGTTCTTATCATCGAAGTGAATTGAAATCTAAACTACCTAAAACGATTAATTTTGATAATGTCAATACGGATGTTTTAGTCAATCGCCTTAAAATAAGAGACCATGAATTAATATTACCCGAAGGCACTTCTTATAAAATGCTTCTCCTAAAAAACAGCGAAGTGATTTCGCTTTCTACCTTGAAACGAATATATGAAATTGCAAAAAATGGAGTACCAGTTTATGGTGATGTCCCAAAAATATTGGCAGGTTATAACAATACCAAAAAGGATAAAAAGGAGTTCTCAGAAATTCAAAAACAAGTAGCTTCATTGATACAACCAATTGAAGATTGGAAAACTATCTTATCAAATCATAATATCCTTCCAGATTTAAAAGTGAATAATGATGAAGCAATAGATTACGTGCATAGACAAACGGACAACGAAGATATTTACTTCTTTTTTAATCAAGATACAACCAGCGTAAAGTCTTTTGATATATCATTTAGAGTGAAAAATAAAATCCCGGAGTTGTGGAATCCAATGACTGGAAAAATAATAAAAAAAGGAGATTTTGTAAGTCAAGGAGATGTAATCAGAACAGCTATTAAATTGAAAAAAGGAGAGTCCGTTTTTGTAGTTTTTAGAGAAGATGCGACCAGTACAAAATCAGTAACAAAGTCAAACCCAGATATCAATTATTCTTTTTCTGAATCGGGGCAAATCCACGCAAGCATTTCAAAAAATGGAACATATAATATCCCTTTATCTACAGGAGAACCTTGGGAAATTAATGTAACTGACATTCCAAAACCTTTTAAAATTGATGGGAGTTGGAAGGTGATTTTTAATAAAAAAAGCGGATACGGAGGCACCATAACTTTTAATGAATTAATAGATTGGAAAGACCACCCCAAAGATTCTATAAAATATTATAGCGGTACTGCCACTTACCAAAAAACAATTACTATTCCTGATGAATTAGTTGCTGATGATATTAATGCAATTTTAGATTTAGGAAAGGTTCATATCGTTGCGGAGGTGATTATCAACAATGAAAATGTCGGTGTCTCTTGGATGCCACCACATCAGTTATTCATAGGTGAGTATTTGAAAGCCAGAGAAAACACCTTGGAAATAAAAATCACCAATCAATGGTCAAATCGACTAATTGGAGATGAACGATTCGCCCCAAATGATGGCGGTTATAAATTAGGACCGCATCGAGCTACTAAATTAAATATGCCGGAGTGGTATGTAAATAACGAACCGAGACCTGCTGGTAAAAGAACCACTTTTACTACTGCTCCATTTTATAAAAAAGACAGTCCCTTAATGCCCTCAGGCTTAATTGGTCCAGTTGAAATAAAGTTTACTAAAGAGGTAAAAAAACAATAAGGATTGAAAATAACAAAATTTAAAATATCGAAAAAGAAACTTACTGCCGTTATACTTTTTCTAAGTATGACTATGTCTTGTTATGCCCAAAACCCTATCGTACCCAATCAAGGATTAAACGACCCGCATATTCATATTTTCAATGATACCGCTTA
>CAZQTE010000483.1:0-4356 GCA_964595615.1 uncultured Saprospiraceae bacterium | reverse complement strand
AAAGTATTTACTTCACAATTACTTTTTTAGCAATGCGACCATTTTCAGTTGTCACGTGCATGAAGTAAGTTCCTGCTGCTAAACTAGAAATATCGAAAGTCTGATTAGTAACTGAAACATTTTCCAAGTTACGTACCAATACTACACGTCCTTGTACATCCATCATACGAATAGATACTTTTTCTGCATTCTCAGCAAAAGCCAATTCTGCATTCAAAACATCAGATGCTGGATTTGGGTTGATTGATACAGTATTTTCTGGTAGAGTAATATCTTCTTGAGAAGAAATTAATGGTGCGTCTGTTACATTCAAACGAATAACAGGCACGTTTTCACGACCAAAACCTACAGAAGAATAAGGCTCATTGTCGATATCTCCTGCAATACCCAACATAGAACCAAAACGAGGGCGTAATTGCTGCTGAGAATTTAGAACCATTGCATTATAGTCATTAACATCTGTAGATCCAAATGGTAAATCTTGCGTGTCATCAGCTGCACGGTACTCTAATGTCAAGATGTAGTTCGTGTTGTCTGTCAATTCAGCTGTTTGTAGGTCTAAACCTAATAATGGAACTGTTCTTACATTGTTAATACCATCATTTGACGCGATTTCGTAAATCGCAAAAGCTGCTAATACACGTTCGTCTGGATCTGCATTACTATCTTCATTCGCATCTTCCCATTCGTAAAGACGGATATCTAACTCTGTACCACCAGTAGTTGCATCTCCATCTACTGCAAATGATGCTGTGCTTGCATAGTATCCAGTACCATTTGTGATGTAATAGTGATTACCATAAGCCCACTGGTGTGGGTCTCCAGCTCCCCAGTTAGCTGCTGCTGGGAAAATTGTAGTTGTTGCACCATTTTCTTTTGCATATACCGTATCTGTCACGATAAAATCAAAAGTAATTGCATTATTAGAAGGGTCTACATCAACTGAATCTGAAGAGATAGAATAAGTACCTTCATAAGTACCTTCAATAGCAGGAGGAGTAAAGTCACCAAATGAAGAATTTTCCACTAGAGAGTCACCAACAGTGCCATAGTTATTATCTTCACTGTAAATAGAAGCACCACTTGGATCAGTTATGTTCATATTCACAACAACATTAGTCTGGTCAATACCTCCTAAGTTTGTAATGTCAACTAAGAAACCAAACTCATCTACTTGAGAAGCAGGAGTCAAGTAACTTGGTGCAATAGCAAAGAAGTTTGTATTTACTTGCATGTCATTTCTTTGACGTGTCAAGATTTGAACATCATCAACAACCCAGAAATAGTAGTTACCATTCATAATAAACTTAACACGGAATTGGTCTGTACCTGTCGCTCCAAATAAAGAGACAATCTGTACCGCATCTGTAGCAGTTGCGTCATTTGTCGGCACATCACTATTTGTCTGGATTGGGTCACTCCAAGTCACGCCCCCGTCCATAGAGTAGGCTACTTCGTTGCTAGATTGGAAGTTACGGTGGTATTCATTAAATTTTAAAGAAACCGCGCCAACACCTGTTAAGTCCATGATAGGAGAGATTAACTCACCTGTAGCTGGTGCAGGAGCAATTCCATTTCCGAAGTTGTCATCCATACCTGCGTTATCATAAAAATCAGAATCAAATACCATCGCTCCATTAGATACACTTGGAGAATTAATAGGAATAGTTCCAGAACCAGTTGAGAAGTTTCCCATATCTGCTCGTCCGTCTTCTTCCCAAATCCATATTGCATTTTCATTAGTTACACCAACAGTAGTCCAGTTATTTAGACCTCCGTCAAATTCTGAGTCTGGAATGCCAGGTCCACCCCAAACAATTTCGCCATCCTGAGCAAAAATTCCTGATGTCGATAAAAGTACACCAATACTTAAAAGTAGTATTCTTTTCATTTTTCTTTTTTTAATGATGAATAGAGTCGTAAAAATCATTTTTTGAAATAATAATTCACCAAATACAATGTACTAACGTTCCCGAAGTTTTTATTGATTAGTTGATTGATTTACCATGTTGATTGTCAATGATTTATTCAATATAGCAAGTCATTTTTCATTATTTCTTCCAACAAATTTAATATATAAATCAAATATTACACTTATAAGAGTAATAATATTGAGTCGAGCCGACAAAAAAAATCCCTTCACCACTATAAAAGTGATAAAGGGATAAAGGTTTGATTTAAATAAAATCTTATTTAATCACAACCAACTGACGAGAAGTAAATCCTTTGTCAGTAATGATGTTAACAGAGTAGATACCAGGTAAAACACTGTTTAAATCAATTGAATGTTGTACATTTTGAACATTTGTCAAAGTGTTAACAGCTACTCTACGACCAGCTAAATCAATAAGACTAATACGTACTTCACTTGACACCTCACTCAAATCCAAGCTAACTACAGCTTCGTCAATAGCAGGGTTTGGAGAAACTTCTACTTTTTCAGTAGCCGGTAATGTAGGGTCTGCAGATGATACTTCGCCAACTGTCCAGCTTAAAGCAGGAGAGAAGTCAGAACCAAAAGAAGAACCACCAAAAGGAACATCGCCAAAGTTAGTTTCTGTAGTCAAGAATTCAGACTCACGGATTTGACCTAAAAACTCACTGTGTAAGAAGTTAACAGCACCGTAATCTAAATCAGTAGCAAAACCAATTTGGAAGTCTGCTTCAGGTGTATTTTCAGTGAACTCCATGTTGATGAAGTATTCTGTATTGTCTTCCAATGGAATATCGCTTCCACCAGTAGCAGAAGTGAAAGGCATTGTAATGACAGTATTATCAGACTCATTACCCGTTACTTCGTACAAGATGAAACCTAAAACTTCTCTCTCATCTGGATCTACATCAAGAGGAGCTACTTCGTCTGCACCATCTGTCCATTTGTACAATTGAAAGATAACGACTTCACCAGCATCACTATCCGCACCTACAACAAAAGACAAATCCTGAGAGAATAAATTCGTTGCATCTTCAATGTGATAATGTGTACCATAAGCCCAAATATGAGGCTCACCATCTTCGAAGAAAAGGCTGTTTGGATTAGCAGGAGATGTATTACGTGCAAAAGTATCATCACTTACAAGGAAGTTGTAAGTTTGAACATTGTTTTCTGGTACATCATCTTCATTATCCGCAGACAAAGTATAAGTTACAGTGTAAGCACCTATTTGAGTAGGAGTGTAACTTTCTGGGAATAATTGATTTTCAGCTAAAGAATCTACAGCGATTTCGCCATAATCTAAATCTGCACTAAATACTTCTGTACCTTCAAACTCTACAGTCGCATTAAGAGTAACACCTGTCTGTGTAAGAGAACCAAAGTTTTGGATATCTGCTAAAAAGTAAATAGGATCAACCTGAGATAATGGTGAATTTGCAGCTGTTGCAGTTGCAAAGAAAGAATTGATTCTTAACTCATTTTCAGGACGTGGGTCTTCATCAGTAAGAGTTACGTCATCAATTTGCCAAGAGTAATCACATCCTCCAACAAAACGGAATGCAACATAAACACCAGCAGTGTTTGCTGCAAATTCTGAAATGTTAACAGAAAGTGCGTCAGGATTAGCAGCATTGTTACCATTAGTAGCGCCGTCTCCATAAGAGTTTCCAGGTAAATCAGCGAACAATGGAATTTGATTCCAGTTGTCCATGTCTGCTAAATCTGTACCTACCATGATAGATACATTATCTTGAAATTTACGATAGTAATGCTCTGCTGCTAAGAATACAACATTCTTGTCTGAACAATCAACAGGAGGTGTAATTAACCAAGCATCTTGATTACCACCACAGTTAGCATCACCGTCAAAGATAACCCAACCATTACTGGCAGTAGTAGAAGCAAGGGCCGCTACTGCGAAAGCTCCTGTAGGTCCTACAGTAGTTGCTTCCCAGTTAGAGAATGCTTGTCCATTACCTTGTACTTCCATCGCAGTCCATTCTGCTGGAATACCACCGTCAAAGTCTTCTGAAAAGAAAACCCCTTGGGCTGTTGCTCCCTGAGAGAACGCAAGTAACAAGGTGAATAAAAAGAAAGAAATTTTGTTAAATTTAAACATAAGTAACTTTTTAAGTCGAAAAGTATTAATTATTTTAAAGTGTCTCTATACGTGTTACATGTAAAGACTGTGATTCTATTCACTTGAAAAACGCAAAGTTAACAAGCAATTTGTTCAAAAGTGAAAATTAGGAGCTCAAACAATGTAAAATATTGTTAGATAAAAGACATGTCTATTTTTTTTGATAAGAATTGAAGTGAGGAAGTCGAGCGATTACATGGATATTATTAAACGGATGAACTAAAACAATAGGGCAAAAACAGAAATAAATAGTAAAACCTTCTTATTTTTGTACTCAAAT
>CAZQTE010000482.1:0-4370 GCA_964595615.1 uncultured Saprospiraceae bacterium | reverse complement strand
AGTTTAATACTAATGTTTTCTACAGACTTGTTTAGATGAAAAATTCTAATTTTAGAGGTGATGAAGATATGAACTACATTTCGACAAGCCAAATATTCATTCGAATTTTTAGCTTGTTGAAATGTGTTGTTGGCGGAAACTTAAGCTTTTTTTACATTGATTGCATTAGGACCTTTAGGACCCATTTCAACCTCAAAAGTAACTTTATCATGCTCTTGGATAGGGTCCATGAGATTATTGATATGAACGAAAACACTTTCTTCAGTTTCTACATCGATAAGAAAACCGTAACCTTTTTCACCATTAAAGAACTTAACACGTCCTTTGCGAATTGGGTCATAAGGTGTGTTATCTCTCAATGGAACACTAATGATAACGTCTTCGACTTTGATTTTAGATTTTTTTGCTGGGTCTGGTGGAGTATCTGTAAAATACCCGTTTTCGTCTACATAAGTAAGCTGGTCTTCAAAAGATAACTTACCACGTTCTGCTTTCTCCAGTTTACGTTGTTCGCGACGTTCTTTTTTCTCTTGATTTTTCTTTCTGCGCTTCTTTTCTTTTTCCTTCTTATTGAAGGATTGCTGAGATTTTGCCATTTGTGTAATTTAGTTAAAAAAATGTAGTTTGTAGCAAAATCCAAAAAGACAGAAATATTATTAAGGTCAGTTTAAAGAAGGGAATTTTAATCCCTAAAGAATAATTGCGAAAACTAAAGTAGTATCCCAAAATGGGGTGAAAGTTAAGTATTAAGACTTATTGAAAATATCTAATTATAACTAACAATTCAAATAGGAGACGCAAATCTATCTAATTTTCACCAGAATATGGTCTATTTTATGCCATTATATAGTCAAGGAAATTGCAAGAATTACGTAATTCAAGCATTTTCCTACTATTAAACGAAGTTTTCCTGTTCTAAAGTATGAAATGATGAATATTTTATTGATTAATAACTTGTCGAATATTTATAAATATAGGAATGAAAATAGAATAAAAAATGAAGAAGAGTACGATATATTGCACAAAACCCAAGGCAGCTAATAAAGCCATTACCAGTAATTGAAAGCCTAAACCAAAGGTCGAAACAGCAGACATGAACCAAGTCGGAAAGTGTTCGTCATAGGGGGCGCGTGGGTCGAGACGATAAATGGTTTTGTCAAAAATGCTGTATAAAAACATATATATCTTGAAGAGAATATCTACATGTTTTTGCTTTTCGCCAGGCAATGCAGCTGGACATGAGTCTTCAAATACACGGCTGGTTTTGTCTCCGTTAAATTTATTACGCAGTATGACATAATAAAAATTATAAAGTGTTCCCTGTAGTTGAATTCCAATCCAGGCGATGAATGTGAGCATCAAGGAACCTTCGGTCACGTGACAAATAGCAAGTAAGAAAAGAAAATTGAGGATAATATCGGCTACTGAATCCAAATAACGACCTGTATGAGAAGGTGTGTTTTTAACACGGGACAACTCGCCGTCGGCAGCGTCTAAGATAGATTTTAAAATTAAAAAGAAAGCAGCCAACCAATAATACTCATTGAGAATACAGTAGATTGCCACAAAACCAGAAATAATAAACCATATTGTTACTTGAACGGGAGTAACAGAGGTGTTTTTTAAAGAATTGGCTATTAACTTTGCGATTGGTCTACCATAATCTGATAGGTCTAAAAATTTATGCTCTTGTGGTAATTTTGACATGTATCAGTTTGTTTTCCGCAGAAATAAGTACTCGGACATAATTATCGAAATAATTATGTGTGACTACTCATGCCTTATCAAAAGAAAAAATTGATGAAATAGTTTAGTTTTTGGTTTGATTGTTTGAAATTACCTAGAATTGTTAGAGTTGATTACAAACAACTCTAACAATTCTAGTTTTATCAAACCATTGCAAACTTCTTCATTCCACGCTGTACAAAAAGAACACCCGAAAGCGAAATCAAAGCCAATATTCCCAATCCATGCCATAAGACATCATAGCCATAGCTTTCTACTACTTTCATTCCTAAAACTGGCGCAATAATATGACCAACAGAAAAAGATAAACCGTACAAACCCATGTACGCGCCTCTATTTTTTTCAGTCGCCCGACTCAATGAAAAAGAGGCTGCGAAAGGGAAATTGATGATTTCACCAAAGGTGAGACACAACATCGAAATAACAGCAATACCTGCCCAAGTGCCCCAAGTTAAGAGTTCATAACACAAACCTGTTAAGAAGATACCCATAGCTATCATGGTCAGAATGTTATCTTTTTTCTCCAAAACAAAAATCAAAGGCATTTCGACTGCGGCAATGATTAATCCATTCATGGCTAGAAGCATCCCAATTTCTGCATCACTAAAATTGAGTCCTTCCTTGTAATAAACGGGAAGTGTGCCCATAAATTGAATGAAAACAATTGAATTTAGGAAGCAAAAAAAGACGAAAGCAATGAACCAATTATCTTTGTATGGAGAAGAAATTTTATTAGGTTCATTTTCCTCAATTAGCTCATTGTCCAAAAGAAGTGCGTCTTCACTCATCTGTTTAGGACGGTGTTTATCTTTCAAAACAGCTAAAAATAAGAAAGCTGCAAGCATACAGGTCATACCGTCAATAATGAACAACCAATCATACCCGAAGCTTGCTGCTAATAGACCACCAAAAGCAGGCCCAATACCGAAACCTAGATTTATTGCAAGTCTAATCAGCCCCAAACTCCGTGTCCGATTTTCTTCTTTACTATAAAACCCGACGGCAGCCATACTCGCGGGACGAAAACAATCGCCAATCGCCGTCACGAGGAAAACGCCAAAGCACCACATCTCGAAGGTGTTGATAAACAGCAAGTTAAGTAAAGCCGCTCCTCCTAAAAGTAAAGCCCAAAACATCGTCCTGTAATGCCCTATCGTATCCGTCAGGTGACCACCAATGTAAGAACCAACTACGGAACCAACACCAAAAAAACTCATGATAATCCCCGTTTGGAAATAGGAGAAATTTAGCTCTTCTGTGAGGTAAATGGCAATGAAAGGCACAACCATAGTTCCGCAACGATTGATTAGTGTAACCAGAGTTAGTAGCCAAATATCACGAGATAATCCCGAGAAAGCATCTTTATAAAGTGTAATTAATTTTAGCATAAGGTGTGGGGATTGAGTTTGAATAATTGATTTGGTCTACTTAACTTGCGTTTGAAAAGAAACGTTCCCAAAAATGCGAAAGATTTTCAAATTTTTAAAATTTGTCAAATATTTTACGATTTCCAAAATTAAGCTATGATTCAGAATGAATTTTTTAAGGACTTGATAGTAGTTGAATTGGCGAGTGTGCTGGCAGGTCCTGCTGTGGGAATGTTTTTTGCAGAGTTGGGCGCACGGGTCATTAAGGTCGAAAATAAGAAAACTGGCGGCGATGTGACGCGTAAATGGAGATTGCCAACAGAAGATAAGACAAGCAAAGTTTCGGCTTATTATTCGAGTGTGAATTATCGGAAAGAGGTGATATTTGCTGACTTAAGGGATGTAAAAGAAAAGGCAGAGGTTTTGGCATTGATAGCAAAAGCAGACGTAGTGATAAGTAATTATCGACCTGCTTCGGCGCGTAAAATGGGCTTTGATGCGGAGAGTTTGCGTATGCTTAACCCACGTTTGATATTTGCGGAATTAACGGGCTACGGGGCAGATGACCCACGCCCTGCTTTTGATGTGGTCTTGCAGGCGGAGGCAGGTTTCCTTTACATGAATGGGGAGTCCGACGGTCAATCCGTGAAAATGCCTGTTGCTTTGATTGATATTTTGGCGGCGCATCAATTAAAAGAAGGTATTTTAATTGCTTTGCTCAATCGGTTCAAGACTGGTAAAGGGGCATTTGTGACAACATCTCTTTTAGAATCCGCCATTTCTTCTCTTGCGAATCAAGCCACAAATTGGCTGATGGTCAATCATATCCCTCAAAAAATGGGGACCATGCATCCGAACATTGCGCCTTATGGCGACATCTTTATTTGTGCAGATAAGAAACCATTGATACTTGCTGTTGGGACAGAAAAACAATTTACTTCCTTATGTGAAGTCTTGAATGTCAAGTACTTGTCAAAAAATGAGCGATTTTCTACAAATGCCGAACGCGTGAAGAATAGAGTAGAATTAAAATCAATATTGTTACCTATTTTTGCAAAAGAAGAAAGAGATTTTTGGTTGCGGAAGCTATATAAAGAGAGTGTTCCTGTCGGCAGTATTCGAAATATGCAAGAGGTTTTTGCGGATGAAAAAGCGCAGCGTATGATTTTAGAGGAAATGCAAGAAGGAATTTTAACGAGAAGAGTAAAAACAGTAGCCTTTACAATGGATTTTTAGCCCAATAAATTAACCATCTTA